>JAKLKT010000193.1 GCA_023150495.1 Planctomycetota bacterium | reverse complement strand
GGTCGTGAGGCCGAGGATGCGGCGGCTCTCGCGCTCGTCGGTCCACGGCTCCGCCTCGAAGCCGGTGCGCGCGACGGCGGCGAGGACGTCCTTCGGCGCGATCTCGCCCGTGACCGCCATGCGTCCGCGCGGGTAGTCGAACGCGACGGCGTCGGCCCCCGGAGCCCCCTCCAATGCGCGCCGGAGGATCGCCCCCTCGTGGGCGCAGTCGAGCCCCTTCACGCGGTAGAGCCGGCGCATCGCCGGACATCTTCCCACGGAGGGGGGAGTCCTTCGGTGCGCCGCTAGAATCCGAGTCGTGCGCCGGGGCCGCGTCGCTCTCGACTGGCTGTTCGCGTACGACAGGCGCTGGACCAGGCCCGACATCGTCGCCGGCCTCGTGACCGCGGCGGTCGTCGTCCCGAAGGCGATGGCCTACGCGTCGATCGCCGGGCTGCCGCTGCAGGTCGGGCTCTACACCGCGATCGTGCCGATGGTCGTCTACGCGGTGCTCGGCACGTCGCGCGTGCTCAGCGTGAGCACGACCACGACGATCGCGATCCTCGTGGGCGCCGACCTCCAGGAGGCCGTCCCGGGCGCCGACCCCGCGACGCTCCTCCGTGCCACGGTGACGCTCGGGATCCTCGTCGGCGCGATCCTCATGCTCGCGTCGCTCCTGCGGCTCGGGTTCCTCGCCGACTTCATCTCGGAGCCGGTGCTCATCGGCTTCAAGTCGGGGATCGGGCTCGTGATCGTGCTCGACCAGGTGCCGAAGCTCCTCGGGTTCCACATCGAGAAGGCCGGGTTCCTCCGCAACGTCGTCGCGACCGTGCAGGGGGTCCCCGACGCGTCGGGGCCCACGGTGCTCGTGGGGCTCCTGACGATCGCGGGGCTCGTCGCGATCGAGGCGTTCGTCCCGCGCGTGCCGGCGCCGCTCGTCGTGGTCGCCGCGGGGATCGCCGCGCTCGGGATGCTCGGCCTCGAGTCGCGCGGCGTCGAGGCCGTCGGCACGATCCCGCAGGGCCTTCCCTCGCCGAGCCTCCCCGACCTCTCCCTCGCGGCGAGGCTCTGGCCCGGCGCGCTCGGCATCGCGCTCATGAGCTTCACGGAGACGATGGCCGCCGGCCGCGCCTTCGCGGCGAGCGAGGAGCCGCGCCTCCGGCCCAACCGGGAGCTCCTCGCCACGGGGCTCTCGAACGCCTGCGGCGCCGTGCTCGGGGCGATGCCGTCCGGCGGCGGCACGTCGCAGACCGCGGTGAACCGGCTCGCCGGCGCGCGCACGCAGCTCTCCGGGCTCGTCACGGCGGGGGCCGCGCTGCTCGTGGCGCTCCTCCTTGCCCCGGTCATCAGCAGGATGCCGCAGGCGACGCTCGCGGGCGTCGTCGTCGTCTACTCGGTCGGGCTCGTCAAGCCGAAGGACTTCCGCGCGATCCTCGCGATCCGGCGGCTGGAGTTCGTCTGGGCGATCGCGGCGCTCGCGGGCGTCGTGCTCCTCGGCACGCTGCCCGGGATCCTCGTGGCGATCATCGTGTCGCTCGTCGCGCTCGCCCAGCAGACGGCCGACCCGCCGGTCCACGTGCTCGGGCGAAAGCCCGGCACGAACGTCTTCCGGCCGCGCACGAAGGAGCATCCCGAGGACGAGGGCTTCCCGGGGCTCCTGCTGCTGCGGCCGGAGGGACGCATCTTCTTCGCCAACGCCGCCCGCATCGGCGAGAAGGTCCGGGCGGCGATCGAGGAGGCGAAGCCGAAGGTGGTGGCGGTCGACCTCCGCAGCGTGCCCGATCTCGAGTACACGGCGCTGAAGATGCTGATCGAGGGGGAGAAGCGGGCGCGCGACCAGGGCGTGTCGGTCTGGCTCGTCGGGCTCAACCCGGAGGTGCTCGCGGTGGTGCAGCGCTCGCCGCTCGGCGCGCTCCTCGGCCGCGAGCGGATGCACTTCAACCTGGAGACCGCCGTCGCGAAGTACCTCGCCTCCGCCGGCGGGAAGTGAGGGGGCTCCGGGGGCCGTCCGACGCGTGCGATCCCGGCTTGGCGGCGGCTACAATCGCTCCGAATGCCCGCGCGGAAGGCGAACCCGGTCGACGCGTACCTGGCGGGGCTCCCCGCGGACCAGCGCGCGGCGCTCGCGAGGCTGCGGAGGCAGATCCGCGCGGCGGCGCCGAAGGCCGAGGAGTGCATCAGCTACGGGATGCCGGCGTTCCGGCTGGGCGGACGCCCTCTCGTGGGCTTCAGCGCAAGTGCGAAGCACTGCTCGCTCTTCCCGATGAACGGCACGACGGTCGCGGCGTTCAGGTCGGAGCTCAAGGGCTTCAGCACCAGCAAGGGCACGATCCGCTTCACGCCGGACGGGCCGCTCCCGGCCGCGCTGGTGCGGCGGATCGTGAAGGCGCGGGTCGCGGAGAACGCGGCCAAGATGAGGTGATCCAAGGGGGCTCCGGGGTCGCTCCGCCCGGGTCGGGACAGAAGGGGGAGTGGCGTCGCGCCAAGGGCCGGGAGTCCTGCTTGACACGTGTCACGTGACGCGATACAATCCTGTCGTGATCAGGACCTTCGCGGACAAGCGGACCCAGGAGTTGTTCGCGACAGGTGCAGCGAGGCGGTTCCCGCCGGAGGTCGCTGCGCGAGCCGCTCGAAAGCTGGAATATGTCGATCTGGCGACGACCCTGGATGATCTCAAGGTGCCACCCGGCAACCGGCTTCACGCCCTCAAGGGCGACCGAGAGGGGCAGCACGCCATTGCCGTGAACGACCAGTGGCGGATCTGCTTCCGGTTCGTCGATGGAGATGCGTACGACGTCGAAATCTGCGACTACCACTGACTGCGAGGCAGGAGCATGAGCGCACAATACACGCGCCTGATGAAGCGCAGGCCTACCCATCCGGGCGAGATGCTTGCGGAGGATTTCATGCCCGACTACGGGTTGACGGTCGCCGCCCTCGCGAAGGCCGTGGGCGTCACCCGGCAGTCCATCAACGAGCTCCTGAGAGGCCGTCGCGCCCTCAGTCCCGAGATGGCGCTGCGCCTCTCCCGCCTCTTTGGCAACTCGCCGGAGTTCTGGCTGAATGCCCAGCGCGCGGTGGATCTCTGGGATGCGGCGCAGGCGATCAAGAAGGAAGTGGCGCGCATCAGGCCTCTCCGCGTCGCATGATGCCGCGCGCGGGCCGACCGTCGGGCGACCTCGAGACGGCCGTCGCGAAGTACCTCGCGTCCTCCGGCGGGAAGCAAGGGGGGGCCGGGGGGCGGCGGGGCCCGGACCGCGGCTGCAAGTCGTGCTGCATGCCTGCGCGGAAGGCGGACCCGATTTGCGGAAGCAGGTCCGCGCGGCGGCGCCGAAGGCCGAGGAGTGCATCAGCTACGGGATGCCGGCGTTCCGGCTGGGCGGACGCCCTCTCGTGGGCTTCAGCGCGAGTGCGAAGCACTGCTCGCTCTTCCCGATGAACGGCACGACGGTCGCGGCGTTCAGGTCGGAGCTCAAGGGCTTCAGCACGAGCAAGGGCACGATCCGCTTCACGCCGGACGGGGCGCTCCCGGCCGCGCTGGTGCGGCGGATCGTGAAGGCGCGGGTCGCGGAGAACGCGGCATCGCGAAGGATGTGAGGGCATCGGCACGGGCGGGACGGGCAGCGACCCCGCACGCGCTCGAGCGGCGCGTGCGATAGCATGGGTCGGGGTGTGCCGCTCGCGGTTGCGCGGCAAGCGTGGGCGCGCGGAGGACAGCCGCAGGAGGAATGACGATGCCCAAGCATGACATCTTCGCGATGAAGTTCTCGAAGATCTATCCGCTGTATGTTCAGAAGGCGGAGCGCAAGAACCGTACGAAGGAAGAAGTGGACCGGATCATCTGCTGGTTGACGGGCTACGACCAGGCGGGACTGCGGCAGCAGATCGGACAGGAGAGCGACCTCGAGGCGTTCTTCGCTCAGGCCCCGGCCATCCATCCGAAGAGCTCGCTCATCAAGGGCGTGGTGTGCGGTGTCCGCGTGGAAGAGATCGAGGATCCGCTGACGCGGAACGTGCGCTACATGGACAAGCTGATCGATGAGCTCGCCAAGGGAAAGGCGATGGAGAAGATCCTGCGGCAGTGACGTCATGGGCAGTCTGTTCGCCGGGCCCGGCGGGGAGCGGAGAAGATGAACGACACCTTGCGCGAGGCGTTCCGGCACAGCGCGTGGGCGACGAGGACGCTCATCGCGGCCTGCCGGTCCCTGTCTCCCGAGCAGCTCCAGCGGCCCGCGCGCGGCTTCGGCAGCATCCTCGCCACCCTCAACCACGTCGTCCTCGCGGACGCCGAGTACGCAGCCACGCTCGTGGGCGTCCGCCCCGCGTGGGCGGCCCACGGCGACAGCGGCGACCTCGACCAGCGAGGCGCGTGCGAAGGAGACGGCGCGTCTCTGGGAACAGCTCCTCGCCGAGCCGCTCGACCCGGAGCGCCTGCTCGTGCTGGACGCGGAAGCCTACGAGTGCAGTGCCAGCGTGGTCGTCGCGCAGGCGCTCCATCACGCCTACGCCCACCGCGAGCAGATCCGCGCGGGCTTGAAGGACCTGGGAGTCAAGCCCCCCGATCTCCAGCCGTGGGATTACGCCCTCGAGACCGGGCGGGCGCGTTGGCGACGCGAGACCAGGTGACGGCGATGCCGTTCGGAGATGGCTCTTCGACCGGCGCCGCGGGGCTACACCCCCAGGTCGCGCAGCTGCTCGAACGAGAGGTCGAGGTCGTTCGTCGCCTGCCAGAGGCAGGCGAGCGCCTTCCTCACGTTGCGCTGCACGCACGGGGGGGTGTCGTCGCGCGCGGCGAGCTTCTTCAGGTCGCCGTAGACGCGCAGGATCTCGCGCTCGAGGTCGGTCGTCTCGTGGCCGAGGAGGTCCATCACTTGTACTCCCGTTCGTCCTTCAGCCGCTTCGCCTTCAGCTCGTAGCGCGGCAGCGTGCCGTGCGCCACGCACTCCACGTTGAACCTGAGCCCCTCGTGCGCCGCCGCGAGGTCCTTCCCGAGCCGCGGCAGGAGCTCGCCCGTCTTCTCCTCGAAGCCCGGCTTCACCTCGATCTTCACCGTGATCTCGTCCTGCACGTTGTCCTTGCGCCAGAGCACGATCTGGAACTCGTCGATCTCGTCGCGCTCGCGCACGATCGACTCCACCGCCCGCGGGTACACGTTCGTGCCGCGGATCAGCTTCATGTCGTCCGTCCGCCCCCGGATCCCCCCCTCGTACCAGTCGAACGTGCGCCCGCACGAGCACTTGTTCCAGGGCATCCGCATCACGAGGTCGCCCGTCCGGTAGCGCAGGAGCGGGATGAAGCCGCGGCCGAAGCTCGTGACGATCCGCTCCCCCTCTTCCCCGTACCCCTTCACCTCCATCGTCTTGGGATCGACGACCTCCTCGATGAAGTTGTCCTCGATGATGTGCGTGCCGCCCGGCTGGTGCGAGCACTCGAAGATCATGATCGTGCCGATCTCCGTCATCCCCGCCGTGTCGCCGCACTTCGCTCCCCACTGCTGCTCGAGCATGCGCTTCACCGCGGGGATCGAGCCCGCGGGCTCTCCGCTGACGATCAGCTTGTTCACGCGGCTCGACGGGAGGTCGATCCCCATCTCGCGCGCCGCCTGCGCCATCCGCAGCGCGTAGGTCGGCGTCGCGCAGACGGTCGTCGCCTCCATCTCGACGATCTGCTTCACCCGGTTCTCCGTCGTCATGTTCCCCGACGGCAGGACGAGCGCGCCGAGCTTCTCGCAGCAGTAGTGCGCGCCCCAGAAGCCGATGAACGAGCCGTAGCTGAACGCGAAGAAGACGGTGTCGCTCGGCCGCACGCCGAAGCCCCAGAACCCGTAGCACCACATCTCCGCGATCCACTCCCAGTCCTTCATCGAGTCGAGCACGCGCAGCGGCTGCCGCCCGCTCGTGCCCGACGTCAGGTGGTAGCGGATCGCGTGGTCGCGCGGCGCGGTCACGAGGTCGCCGAAGAGGGGCTTCTCGGCCTGGCAGTCCATCCACTCCGCGCGCGTCATGACCGGGATGCGGCGCAGGTCGTCGAGCGACTTCAGCTGCGCGGGCTTGAACTTCGCCTTCTCGAACTTCCTGCGGTGGAAGTCGGACTCCGCCTCCGCCCACTCGCACATGCGCCGGAGCTTCAGCAGCTGGAGCGCCTTCAGCTCCTCGCGCGGCATCTTCTCGTTCTTGGGGTTCCAGTAGGGGGAATCCATGCTCATCTCTTCGTGCGGGGGGGCTTCGGGGGCCGCGGCGGCGGGTGGATGTCCACGAGCGGCAGCGGCTGGGTGTCGTCGGGGCGCGCTCCGGGGGGGCGC
>JAKLKT010000192.1 GCA_023150495.1 Planctomycetota bacterium | reverse complement strand
GGCGCGCGACGACGACCCGAACCGCGTGCCCGGCGAGGACCTCGTGCTCACGGGGCGCGTCGTGCGGGACGGGGCGGCCGTCGAGGGTGCGGCCGTGGCCGCGCTGCGCGCGGGCACGACCGACAACTCGATGTCGCGCTGGGCCATGCAGGCGTTCGACATGCCGCCGCCGCCGGTCGCGACCGCGACGAGCGGGCCGGGCGGGCGTTTCGAGCTGCGTGTCGCGCGGCGCACGCGCCTGATCCTCCGCGCGTCGAAGCCGGGGAGCGGCCACGGCTCGCTCTTCCTGCTGATGCCGCCCGAGGGGAACCCGCCCGAGGTGACGCTCCGCCTCCGGCCCGGCGGCACGCTCGAGGGGATCGTCGTCAACGAGAAGGGCGACCCCGTCGAGGGCGCGGACGTCGCGCTCGGGACGCAGGACTGGGCGCGGTCCGTCATGGAGACGGCCGCGCGCACCGACGCGGAGGGGCGGTTCGTCCTCGCCGACGTCCCGGACGGCAGCTACCGGATCCGCGCGCTGGCGGCGGGCTACCCGGAGGTGCGCCACTGGACCAACGTGCCCATGCAGAGGTTCGTGCGGCTCGAGCTCCGGCCCGGCGGGGTCGTCCTCGGCACGGTCGTGGACGGAGAGGGCGCGCCGATCGCCGGCGCGAGGGTCATGCTCCAGACGAGCGCGTGGGAGCGCGGCGGCCTCGGCGGCGTCGCGAAGGTCGAGACCGACGCGAAGGGCGCGTACCGGACCGAGATCTACCCGGGCGGCGTGCAGGCGGCGGTCGTCGAGCACCCGCGCTACGGGCGCCACGTCGCGGGCGGCGACTCCTTCGACCTCCCGACGGGACTCGTCGAGACGGGCAAGGAGCTCAAGTACGACATCAAGCTGCGGAAGGGCGTCCCGGTCAGGGGCGTCGCGGTCTACGCGGACTCGCAGGAGCCCGCGAAGGGGGCGACCATCGCGCTCCTCCGGATGCAGCAGCAGTGGCGCGGGATGAACGACGTCGCCTCCGTGCGCGCCGACGACTCGGGCCGCTTCGAATTCGCGTACGTCACCGAGGGTACCTACGGTCTCGAGGCGAAGGGCGAGATCGGCGCGCGGCTCGCCACGCGCTACCCGCAGGCGAACCAGCGCGTGACGATCGACTTCTTCGTCGACGGCGAGTCGGCGGTGCCGGAGCAGCGCCTCGAGCTCGTGGCAACCGGGGGGGTCCGGGGGCGGATCAAGGGCTTCGGCGAGCCCGACCCGATGCAGCGCCCGAACGTCTACCTCCAGATCGGGACGAACTGGGTCTCCGCGACCGTGGACGACCTCGGCGTCTACGAGATGACGAACGTCCCGCCGATGGAGGGCGCGGTCCTCCAGTCGCAGAACCCGCAGGCGAAGTCCGAGCCCTTCACCGTCGAGGCGGGGAAGATCGCGGTCGTGGACCTCGACGCGGCGAAGCAGGGGATCACGGGCGTCGTCGAGGACGAGAAGGGCCGCCCCGTCCCCGGCGCGCGCGTCCACGTCTTCCCGCAGAACCAGATCCAGAACCAGCTGCCGCAGTTCACGCAGAACCGCGGCTGGGGGGGCTCGCTCACCGACGCGCAGGGGCGCTTCAACGCGACGACCGGCAACTGGGCGGGCGACTACTGGGTGACGCAGAAGTTCGTGGCGATCGCGCTGAAGCAGGGGTACGCGGTCGCGATGAGCGACCCGTTCGACCTCCCGAAGGAGGGGAACCCCGGCCCCGAGCTTCGGCTCGTGCTCGCGCAGGGCGGCGTCGTGCGCGGCCGGGTCGAGCACGCGGGCGGCGCGCCCGCCGTGAACATCTCCGTGTCGCTCTCGCCGAAACCGGAGGCGAGGCAGGACCAGGGCCCCGTCATGGACACGCGGGGCTCCCAGTCCGCCTACACCGGCTTCGACGGGAGCTTCGAGATCGCGGGCGTCGGCGACGGCGTCTACATGCTCCACGCCTACCACCCGGAGGGGAAGATCGAGCCGCGCGAGGCGCGCGCGGGCGACGAGGGCGTGAAGCTCGTGATCGAGCCCGCGCTCGCGATCGCGGGCGTCGTCGTCACCGAGAGCGGGAGCCCGGTCGCGAACGCGCAGGTCTCCGTGATCATCCCGAAGGAACGCGGCGAGCAGCCGCAGATGGGACAGACGCAGGCGAACGGCAGGTTCCGGATCGGGCAGCTCGCGGCCGGCTCCTACCCCGTCGAGGTCTCGCCGACGAACCAGCAGTACTGGGGCAGCACGAGGCTCGGCTTCGAGAAGAAGCGCGTCGAGGGGGTCGCTGCCGGCACCGAGGATCTCGTGATCGTGGTGCCGGAAGGAAAGGGGCTCCGGGGAAAGGTGGAGGACGAGGCGGGGAAGCCGGTTGCCGGAGCCGGCGTGATCGCGATGCCGCTCGAGGCGAAGCCGCAGCAGCGGCCGCAGGCCGGGCAGCCCTACCAGATGGAGACGCAGGGGGCGCCGTCGGCGACGACCAACGGGCGCGGCGAGTTCGAGATCAAGGGCGTGGGGGACGGCGAGGTCGAGGTGATCGCGCTCGCCGACGGATACACGCCTTCCTCGCAGCGCGCGGTGGCGGGCGCGGCGCCCGTGAGCCTCCGGCTCTCCGCGGGCGAGGTGATCGAGGGGCGGCTCCTCAAGGCGGACGGGACGCCGGTCGCGCGCGGCTGGCTCTACATCCAGCCCATGACCAAGGAGACGCAGGACAAGGTGAACGACTGGCAACGGCGCGGCGGCCAGGCGTGGAGCTACCTCGGCGGCTGGAACATGAACACCGCGACGACGGACGCCGACGGGAAGTTCCGGTTCGGGTCGCTGCTGCCCGGCGAGTATCGCGTGCAGGCGGCCCAGCAGTCCGACGAGGTGCTGCCGCAGACGACGCTCCGGACCGGCATGGGGCCGCAGACGCTCCGGTACGAGCGCGCGCTGTCGGTCAAGGGGCGCGTGACCGACGCGGCGGGCCGGCCGATCGTGCTCCCGGCGGGCCAGCGGCTCAACGTGAGCGCGCGCGTCGGCCAGCAGTGGATCTCGAGCGCGATGGTCGCCGAGAACGGCACGTTCGAGATCCGCGGCCTCCCGACGGGCGCGGCGGTGACGCTCCAGATCTGGGCGGGCAACGAGTGGAAGCCCGCGACGGTGGAGACCGTCGCCGGCGCCGACGGCGTGTCGATCGTCCTCGAGAGGAACGAGGCGCAGCCGCCCAAGACCCCGCCCGCGAAGTAGCGCTACAATCGCCGCGTCCCGGGAAGGCAGGCGCGGATGGACAAGAAGGCGGGACTGCTGATCGTCGTCGCGCTCGCGGTGGCGGCGCTGTTCACGTGGCAGCTCGCGTTGCGGCGGCCGGCGATGCCCGACCGCGCGGGGCCCGAGCGCGCCGGGCGCGAGGCGCCCCCGGAGCCCCCCGGGATCGTGCCGCCGGAGGCGCCCGGAGAGGCCGGAATGCCCGCGCCCACGGCGGAGGGGGAGCCGCTTCCGACCGAGGGCGTCCGCATCCGCGTTCTCGCCGAGGGCCACCTGCTCCGCGACGCGCACGTGTACGCGGCCGTCGGCAGGGACACCTGCGAGACGCGGGCGGAGGGGGGCGGGACGTGGCTCGTCGGGGTGACCGGTGACGTCGTCGTCGGCGCCGCGCATGCGAGGTACGGGCCCGTGCGGCGGAAGGTCCGCGCCGAGGCGGGGAAGATCACCGAGGTCACGCTCGAGCTCCCGAGAGGCGAGACGCTCGACGTCCTCGTCGTCGCGGACCGCGGCGACGCGCCGGTCGCGGGCGCGTCGGTCTACGTGCTGCGCGCGGGCGAGAAGGACCTCGATGGCGGCAACGGGGGCCTCGAGGAGATGTTCAGCGACGACGGCAGCGACATCGACCTCTCGATCCTCGGCACGCTCGACTTGGGCGACTTCGGGCTGCTCGGCGGCGCGCCCGCGGTCGCGATCCCGCGGCTCCTGACCGGCGCGGACGGCCGCGTGCGCGTGGAGGGGCTCCCGCCCGGCACGGTGGACGTCGTCGTGTCGCACCCGGAGTTCGTGCCGACGCGCCTGCGCAACAAACCCGTCGGCAAGGAGGCGGTCGCGCGGCTCTCCGGCGGCGGCTCGCTCACGGTCCTCGCGCCCTACGTCGACGGCCGCGCGGCCGAGGGGCACCTCTGCGGTGCCGTGCGGCCGGGGCTCCTGCTCTCGATGCCCGTCGACAGCGCGAAGGTGGACGCCGAGGGCAAGGCGTTCTTCCCGCACCTGCCCCCGGGCCCCCTGAAGATCGTCGTCGCCAAGGTGAACCACCCGCTCGCGCTGATGGGCCTTGCCATGGGCGGCGTCGTCGTGGAGAGGTCGTCCGAGGAGAAGGGGCCCGGGGAGGAGGAGGAGTCGTCGCCGAAGCAGATCGCCGCGGGCAACGTCACGATCCGGGGCGGCGAGCACGCGACGCTCGACCTCCGCGAGGCGAAGGGCGCGCGCATCGAGGGCGTCGTCGTCGGCGAGGGCGAGGGCGCGGCGGTCGTGCTGGTCTGCGGCGACACCCAGGTCGGGACGCGGATGACGGACGCGCAGGGCCGTTTCGCCTTCGACTCGGCGGCGCCGGGCCGCTACGGCCTGACCGCGGCGGGCGACTCGGGCGGCCTCGCCCGCGCGGAGTGCGAGGTGAAGGAGGGCGACGCGGTCGTCACCGTCCGCCTCGAGTTCCCGAAGGGCGGGATCCTTGGCCGCGTGCTCGGTGCGGACGGCAAGCCCGCGGGCGGCGCGCGCGTGCTCGTCGCGCCGCGCGAACGCCCTTCGGGGCAGGCCGCGAACCTGATGGAGCTGATGGAGCAGCTCGCGGGGTTCGCGGAGGCGGATGCGGAGGGCGCATTCCGCGTGACGGGGGTCGCGCCCGGCGAGTACCGCGTCCTCGCAGCGGTCGGCCGGAGGCTCGACGCCGCGATCGTGACCGTGCGGGAGGGCGCGGAGGCGGCCGTCGAGCTGCGCGTGGACGACGCACGCGTGCGTCGGCTCGTGGTCCGGCTCGAGGACGCGGACAGGAAGCCGGTCGAGGGGACGGTGATCGTGCTCGGGGCCGACGGCGGCTCCGCGGAGGTGCTCGCGCTCGCGGACGACGAGGAGATCGAGAGCGGCGGAACGCCGGCCGCCACGCACGAGTTCTTCCTCGCGCCGGGGCGCTACCGGCTCGTGGCGCGTGCGCCGGGGCTCGCTCCGGCGCTCGGCCACGCGGTCGAGATGGCGGGGGACAGGGATCTCACGCTCGCGCTCGGCCCGGGCGTGCGCGTGGAGCTCTCGCTCGAGGGGCCGGACGGCCCGCTCGCGAGCCGCGACGTGGACGTGCGGAACGACGGGGGCATCCGGCTCGGCGGCCACTCGCCGCTCGAGATGCTGCTCGGCGGCGCGGTGCTCCGTACCGACGGCCAGGGGATCCTCTCGCTCGACGCGGTGCCGCCGGGCCGCTACGCGCTGCTCCTCGACGGCAGGGAGAGGGGCCGCTTCGAGGTCGGCGCGATGCCCGTCGCGAAGCGGATCCGCGTGGAGTAGCGTTGCCTGTTACCGTATCCCGTCAGCGCAAGTCGTTGTTCCACAAGCGGTTGCGGCGGTCCGATGCGGCATTGGGGTCCGCACGTGGCGTAAGGTTCTCTGCCTCTCCGCGCGATGCGCGGTGCCGCGAACCCGCGGCTGGCTGCGGCGGCAAGGAAGGGGTAGAAGCCATGGCCGAGATGCCGGAGCCCGAGGCGCTGCTCGAGCACCGCGCCTTCCTGCGCGCGATCGCGAAGGGGCTCCTCCGGGACGACGCCGCCGCGGAGGACGTGGCGCAGGACGCGCTGCTCGCGGCGATGGAGACCCCGCCGAAGGGCCGCAACGTGCGCGGCTGGCTGGGCGCGGTGGCGAGGAACCTGTCGCTGATGGCGCGCCGCGGCGAGCGGCGGCGTCGCGAGCGCGAGATGCGCGCGGCGCGGCCGGAGGCGGTGGCGCCGGCGACGGAGGCGCTGGAGCTGCTGGAGCTCCAGAGGAAGGTCGTCGACGCGGTGCGCGCGCTCGACGAGCCCTACCGGACGGCGATCGTGCTGCACTACTTCCCCGGCCTGCCGGTCCGCGAGCTCGCGGCGCGTCTGCGCGTGCCGAAGGAGACGGCGCGCACGCGGCTGCGCCGGGGCCTCGCGCTCCTCCGCGCGCGTCTCGACGGCGAGTACCGGGGCAACCGCTCATGGCTTCCGCTTCTTGTGACGTTGGCCGCGGACCCCCGCAAGGTGTCCGTGGCGGGAGTCGCACTCATGAGCGCGAAAGCCAAGGTCGCTGTGGCGGCCGTCCTCTGCATCCTCCTGACCCTC
>JAKLKT010000191.1 GCA_023150495.1 Planctomycetota bacterium | reverse complement strand
GACACGGCGGGCGTCGCCGCGTGGCGGGAGAAGCTCCTGAATCTCGCCGCCGAGAACGGGAGGAAGCTCAAGAAGAGCGGCACGGAGTACTGGTACGGCGAGAGGGAGACGCGCGGGACGTACATCGTGGGGGGCTCCGGGGGCAAGGGCGGCCTCGTGATCGCGCTCCACGGCGGCGGCGAGGGGGCGGGCGACGCGGGCGAGGCGTTCGGCACCTTCGCGCCGATCGCGAGCAGGAAGAAGTGCATCTGCATCGCGCCCGAGGTGCTCGAGAAGACGGAGCGCGGCTGGACGACGAGCGGCACGGAGGAGTTCGTCCTCGAGCTGATCGAGGCGGCGAAGCGGACGTGGAAGGCGATCCCGCACGACCGCGTCTACATGGTCGGCCATTCGATGGGGGGCTACGGCTCCTGGACGGTCGGCGCGCACCACGCGGATCTCTTCGCCGGGCTCGGCCCCTATGCCGGAGCCCCGACGCCCTACACGGTGGACGGCCAGCCCTACAGCGAGGTCGTCGGATTGCAGGAGGGCGTCATCCCCAACCTGCGCAACGTCGCCCTGCACGTCTACCAGAGCCTCGACGACAAGCAGGTGCCGGCGGCGCCGAACGTCTTCGCCAACCGCATGCTCCAGGAGTGGAAGGCGGAGCACGGCGGCTACGACTACAAGTACGTCGAGGTGGACGGCCAGGGACACGGCGCGCCGCCCGGCGGCCACAAGGCCGGCTTCGACTGGCTCTACGAGCGCAGGCGCGACCCGAGGCCGAAGTACGTGCTATGGGAGCCGGTTCTGCCGTACAAGCGGATGTTCTACTGGCTCTGGTGGGACAACCCCCTGCCGAAGACGCTCGTGAAGGCGGTCGTGAAGCCCGGGAACGAGATCGAGATCGACCTCAAGGGGCAGCCGCGCGCCGGGTTCCGGATCCTCCTCGACGAGGCGCTCGTGGATCTCTCGAAGGAGGTCACGGTGCGCGAGGGTTCGGAGGTGGTCTTCAAGGGCACGGTGCCGTTCACGCTTTCGACGATGCTCATGACCGCCGCGGAGCGGTATGACAGCCAATTCGTCTTCCCCGCCCGCATCGACCTGAAGTGAGGGGGCTCCGGGGGGGGCGGCGCGTGCGCCAGCGGTGGCGCACCCCGCCGGACGGGACCCGTGGCGCCACAACGAGTTGCGAGCGCCGCGCAGGTCAGCCGTTGACCTACCGGCCTTCGAGCTGCTGTTTCCAGAAGGCGACGTGGAAGCGCAGGCGGCTCGTGCTCTGCATCACCGAGTAGAGCGCGTCGCTCTCCTCGATCGCGACCGCCTTCTCGTAGAGCGCGAGCGCCTTGTCGAACTCGCGGACCGCCTCGTCCACGAGATCCTTCGTCGACGCGTCCGCGCCCTTGATCACGATCTCCTTGTAGAGCTTCTCGCCGCGTTTCCGGAACGGAACCGCCTCCTCCATCAGCGCGCGCACCTTCGGGTCCTTCGCGCCCGACTCGGCCGGAGGCGCCGGCATGACGTTCCTGCCGCCGCCGAGCCGCGCCGGCACGCGCACGACCGGCTCGTCCGCCGCCATGACGGCGGGCGCCTGCGCCGTCGCGAACGCGCGGTACATCTCCTTCTGCCACGCGGCGGGCACGCGGCCGCGCACCGACGAGAGGAAGTAGGGCTCCTTCTCGTCCGCCTCGAGCGCCGGCTCGAGGAGCGGCGCCGCCGCGTCCGGCCGCCCGACCGTGCACGCCGCCTGGATCAGGGCGAAGATCCTCGGGCCGGCGACATCGGCGGAGTTCAGCGCCTCGCGCGCGATCCGTTCGCGCGCCTCCTCGCGGGAGATCTCCTGCTTCGCCGAGATGAGGGACTCCGGGAACGCGAAGCTCCTGCCCGCCGCGTCGACGACCTTCAGCCGCCCCCCCTCCGTCTCCCCGAACCCCTCATACCTCTCCCCCGTGGCGGTCTGCAGGATCAGATAGGGCCCCTTCGGCAGGTTCTCCGGGAACGCGCGGGTGAACGCCTCGCCGAGGAGCGCGATCGCGCGCCGCCGCTCGTCCACGCCGTCGAAGGCGAGCGCCGCCTCGGCGAAGCGCCCCTCGCGGAAGAGACGCTGCGCCTTCTCGCGGGGAGCCTCCGTCGGCGCGGGGGCGGGGGGCGCGGGGGGAGGGGGTTCCAGGGGCTCCGGCTCCTCGGGCTCCGGCTCGGGCGCGGGGGGGCGCTCGGGCCGGGGCTTCGGCCCGGGCACCGGGCCGGAGAGCTCGCGGATCTCTTCCGGGAGCCGCGCGAACGAGCCGCCGTTGCCCGCCCAGTAGACGCAGAGGGGCACGGCCACGACGAGCAGGAGGAACAGGAACGCGCGTCCCACAGGAAGAGGTTATCGGAAGGTCCCGTCGAGAATCCGCTGCCGGGCATCCCGCACGAGGCCCACGAGATGCCACGTGTTGTGGAGCGAGGCGAGGATCGGGCCGAGCATCTCCTCCGCCTTGAAGAGGTGGGAGAGGTACGCGCGGCTGAAGCCGCGGCAGGCGGGGCAGCCGCAGGCGGGGTCGAGAGGGCCGCCGTCGCGCTCGAACCGCTTGTTGCGGATGTGGAGCGCCCCCTCGGACGTGAAGACGGTGCCGTGCCGGCCGTTCCGGGTGCCGATCACGCAGTCGAACATGTCGATGCCGCGCCGGATGGCGTCGAGGAGGTCGTCGGGCTTCCCGAGGCCCATGAAGTAGCGGGGCTTGCCGCGCGGGAGGAGCGCCGCCGTGTGATCGAGCGTCGCGAGCATCGCGGCGCGATCCTCGCCGACCGAGAGGCCGCCGATCGCGTAGCCCGGGAAGTCGAGATCGAGGAGCGGCGCCGCGCAGCGGTCGCGCTCCGAGGGGTCGGTGCCGCCCTGGCAGATCCCGAAGAGCATCTGCCCCTCGCGCCTGTGCGCGTCGCGGCACCGCCGCGCCCAGCGGATCGTCCGGTCCACCGCCGCGCGCGTCTGCTCCGGCGTCGCCGGCTGCCGCACGCACTCGTCGAAGGCCATGATGATGTCCGCGCCGAGGTTCTCCTGGATCCGGATCGAGTCCTCGGGCGTCAGGAAGTGCGAGGCGCCGTCGATCGGCGACTTGAACCGCACGCCCTCCTCGACGACCTTCACGAGCTCGCCGAGCGAGAAGACCTGGAATCCGCCGGAGTCGGTGAGCCAGGGCCCCTTCCATCCCGTGAACCCGTGGAGCCCGCCGAGATCCTTCACGACCGCGTCGCCGGGCCTCAGGAAGAGGTGGTAGGCGTTCGCGAGGAGGATCCGCGCGCCCGCATCGGCGAGCTGGGCGGGGAGGATGCCGCGGACGGTGCCGCGCGTGCCCACGGGCATGAAGGCGGGGGTCTCGACGACGCCGTGGGCCGTGCGGAGGAGCCCCGCACGCGCATGGCCGCACTCCGCGACGATCTCGAAGGACACGGCGCAAAGGGTATCCGATGGGGCGGGCCCTGCCGCGGGGGGCCCCCGTCGTGTAGCATCCCGCCCGGTGGAGGCGGGGCGCAAGGAGGTCCGAGGATGAGCGAGTCCGAGAGCAAGGGCACGGCCGGCGAAGGTGCGGCGGCGAAGGCGCAGGAGCTGAAGGCGGCGATCCAGAAGCTCGACTTCCGGGATCGGGTGATCTTCCTCGGGTCCGCCGCGCTGGTGGTGCTGTTCTTCCTGCCGTGGTACCGCGTCAAGGTCGAGATGCTCGGCGTCAGCGAGTCGATGAGCGGGTTGCAGGATGCCGCATGGATCGGCTTTTTCGCCGCTTGCCTCGGCACCGTGGCGGGCCTCGCCAACATGGGGTTCGTGCCGCTGTCGGGCGAGCCGAAGGCGCTCGCGGGCAAGACGACCGTCCAGCTCGGCCTCGCCGCGGCGGCATTCCTCCTCGGGCCGGTGTACTTCTGGAGCCAGGTCAAGGGCGATGCGGAGCACCCGATGCTGGGCGACGCCGTCCAGGCGGGGAAGACGCTCTTCTTCTGGCTCGCGTTCCTCGCGGCGCTCGGCGCCGCGGGGTGCGCCGGCTGGAAGCTCGCCGACGAGCGGAAGGCCGCGGGCAGCGCCCCGCCGCCGGCCTGACGGGCCTGCCTCGCCGAAGCCGCAAAGGAGGCGCCCGAGGCCCGCCCGCCGTAGCCCGGCTGCGCGGGCGGAGGCGGGAGCCCCTCCGATCAGTACGCGCGTCTCAGCGAAGCGCCGGTGTAGTAGTACGCCGCGATCTCCTCGGCCGACCTGCCGCGGTCGGCGAGGCCGATCGCCCCGCACTGGCAGAGCCCCACGCCGTGGCCCCAGCCGCCCCCCTCGACCCGGAGCGCGCCTCCCTCGGTCGCGATGCCGAGGAGGTAGGTCGAGCGCAGCGCCGACGGCCCGATCGAGAGCCGGAACGCGCTCGCGCGGAGCACCGTCTCGCGCCCGCCCGCCTTCACGCGGACGAGCCGCGCGCGGCCGCCCGCGTCCTTCTCGACGACCTCGACGCCTTCCAGCGGGCCCTCGAGCGCCGCCGCCTTGAGCACCGGCGCGGCGTCGAGCGTGCTCTTCCATCGCCAGTAGCGCGCCCCCGCGCAGAAGTCGCAGGGCACTCCCCGCATCGCGGGCGACGGCTCGCGGTCGAGCCCCGTCGGGACGTCGGTCGTGTGGCCGCCGCACGTCGAATGGTAGTAGGCGCGCAGCGGCTTCCCGTCGAGCGCGAGGTAGATCCCGCGCGTCGCGCGCACGCCCTCGCGGAGGTGGGCGTCGTCGGGCGCGTAGCGCATCCCGGCGTAGCACTGGAAGGCGGTCGTGTCGTCGAGGTCCTGCCCCTGCGCGACGTAGGAGAGCGTGAAGGAGCGCACGGCGATCGCCTGCGCGCCCGCCGCGGCCGGCGGGATGCGCTTCAGCGGGAGCTCACCGCGCAGCACGCCGAGCGTGTAGTTCTCGAGCGGAACGCGGTTGACGAGGCGCGCGCCGTCCCAGAGGAGCTCTCCCGCGTACGTACGCCCCGCGACCGTGAACACGCCCTCCGCGGGCACGAGATCCACGGGCGCGCTCTGGCGCGTGATGCGGTAGGGCTCCTTCGTCGCGCGCGGCTCGCCGCCGCGCTCGCGGACCGCGAGGCCGCCCTTTCCGGCGACGTCCACGTGCTCCCACGTGCCGAGCGAGGCGAGGGCGACGCGGATGAGCGGTTCCCTGCCCTCGACGAACGGGCCCTCGCGCGGGGGCGGCGCCTTCGCGGGGGGCTGCGCGCAGCCGACGAGCAGGCCGAGGACGAGGGTCGCGCGACGCCGCATCAGAAGAGGAGCCCCGTCTCGCGGCGGTCGAGCACCTCGCGGGCGTGCCCGCTCGCGCAGCGCCCCTGCGGCGTGCGCCGGAGGAGCCCCTGCCGGATGAGGTAGGGTTCGTACACGTCCTCGATCGTCCGCTCCTCCTCGCCGACGGCCACGGCGATCGTCTTCAGCCCGACCGGGCCGCCGCCGTGCTTCAGGAGCGTCGCGAGGATCCGCCGGTCGAGCAGGCAGAGGCCGTGCCCGTCCACGCCGAGGCGCCCGAGGCCCTCCGCGGCCACGTCGAGGTCGATCGCGTTGCCGTAGCGCTCCTGGGCGAGGTCGCGCACGCGCCTGAGGAAACGGTTCGCGACGCGCGGCGTGCCGCGGCTCCGCCCCGCGATGAAGTCCGCGGCGTCCGCGGCGAGCTTCACCTGCAGCGACTCCGCCGAGCGGAGGAGGATCGTCGCGAGATCCGGCGCCGGGTAGAGGTCGAGCTTCTCCTGCAGGCCGAACCGCGCGCGGAAGGGCGCCCCGAGGAGCCCCTCGCGCGTGGTCGCCCCGACGAGGGTGAATCGCTTCACCGAGAGGCGCAGCGAGCGGGCGCCGGGGCCCTGGTCGAGCACCACGTCGACGACGAAGTCCTCCATCGCCCCGTAGAGCTTCTCCTCGACGGGGCGCGGGATGCGGTGGATCTCGTCGATGAAGAGGAAGTCCCCCTCCTCGAGGTTCGTGAGGATCCCGACGAGATCGGCCGGCCGGACGAGGGCGGGCCCGCTCGTCACGTGCAGCTGCGTCCCCATCTCGCGCGCGACGATCGCCGCGAGCGTCGTCTTGCCGAGGCCGGGGAGCCCGCTCAGCAGGAGGTGGTCGAGCGGCTCCTTCCTCGCCTTCGCCGCGGCGATCGCGAGCTTCAGGTTCTCGACGACCGCCTGCTGGCCGACGAAACGGTCGAAGGTCCGCGGGCGCAGCGAGACCTCGAAGAGGTCCTCACCGCCCTGGGCCGAGGGATGGACGGGCGCCGCCGACGTCATGGGAAAGCTCCGGGATTATACATCGGCTGGGGGAAGGAAGGGGATTGCCACGCTACAGGCTGCGAAACG
>JAKLKT010000190.1 GCA_023150495.1 Planctomycetota bacterium | reverse complement strand
GTCGGCTACCTGGGCGCGTTCGGCACCGGCAAGGACGGCAACCTCGCCGTCAGCGGCGGCACGACCGTCACGATCGACACGGGCGACACGCCGAACGCCCCGCTCGGCAAGCCGTTCCAGGTCTTCGACCTGAACCCGAACGACGACTACCTGAACAACACGCTCCCGGGCGGCCTCCGCACGTACGACTCGAGGCACTCGTTCGAGCTGCACCTCCAGTCGCTCACGGTGAGCACCGGCGGCCTCCTCCGGTTCGTCGGCGTGAACCCGGTCCTCCTGCGCGTGCAGGGGATCTCGCAGATCGCGGGCTCGATCGACATCTCCGGCGGCGTCGGAGCGCAGAGCGGCCCCTCGACGGCAGCGGGCGGCAAGGCCGGCCCGGGCGGCGGCGACGGCGGCACGTCGAAGACGGAGCCCAGCTGCAGCTACCTCGGCGTCTACGCGAACTGCTCGTCGTCGACGTTCAACCTCATGCTCTCGTCGTGCGGCACGGCCAACTGGCCGTACAGCCTGAACGGCATCGGGCCGGGCCGCGGCCACGCCGGCGGCTCCGCGGCGGGCTACATCTACTACTCGCCCCCCACCTACGGCGCCAACTCGGGCACCGGCGGCGGCGGCGGCAGCCACGGCACGAAGGGCACGGACGGCACCGACCTCGTGAGCGCCAGCGCGGCGGAGGGCACGGGCGGCAACTGCTTCGCGCCGAGCTACTACTCCGTCCAGAACTCGAGCGTCGTGGGCGTGCGCGGCAAGGCCGGCACGGTCTACGGCGACCCGACCGTCGCGAACATCACCTGGGGCGGCTCGGGCGGCGGCGCAGGCGGCGCCACGCAGGACTACAGCGGCTTCAGCACGAACGGCGCGGGTGGCGCGGGCGGCGGCGCAGGCGGCTCGCTCACCGTCATCGGCGCGGGCTCGATCATCGCCACCGGCGGCACGATCAACGCGCGGGGCGGCGACGGCGGCAAGGGCAACCAGAAGGCCTACTCCGGCTCGCCGCAGTACTACTTCACGCTCGCCGGCCCGGGCGGCGGCGGCTCCGGCGGCACGGTCTGCTTCATCTCCGGCGAGAACATCGCGCTGACCGCCAGCGTGCTCGACACGGCGGGCGGCCTCGGCGGCGCGGCCCCGAGCCTCCAGAGCGGCACGTGCACGCACTGCAACACGGGCGGCAACGGCGGCAAGGGCATCATCTTCCTGATGGACCCGGACGGCCTCATCTCGGGCCTCTTCCCGAACGGCGCCGGCAGCTACCCGACCTTCGCCGGCGGCTACCTGACGATCTCGACATTCACGACCGCGGGCGACCGCTTCGGCGAGACCCACGCCGTGACCGAGCTCTTCAACATCCCGGCCGCGAACCCGGCGTACCTCGAGTTCAACGGCGGCACGGACATCCTCGCGACCGTCAACAACGCCTCGCAGCAGATCCTGCTCTACGCGAGCTCGGCGAAGGCGGACACGGACGACCCGCTCGAGCCGAACATCTTCTCCGAGATCCCGGAGGTGCTCGTCGCGCGCGTCCACTACCAGAACGGCGCGACGCAGGTCGACGTCAGCTACGACGCGATGGACCAGCTCAACCCGACGGGCCCGAACCGCGACGCCTACGTCCGGATCGACGCCCTCTTCGAGTACGGCAACCTGGTCGAGGCAGCCCTCGGCCCGTTCGCCTACATGGACCGCGTGGACCTCAACTACTCGTTCAACGGATAACGGACCCGGGGCCAAGGCTCGCCGGCGCCCAACCCGGCCTGCCAGACCGGCCCCGCAAGTCTTCCCTCGGCGCCGCCACCCTTCGGGGTGGCGGCCCTTTTTTTTGCTATCGTGCAGGCATGAAGATCCGCATCGAGTACTGCGCGGCCTGAAACTACGAGCCCTACGCCGTCAGTTTGACGGAGAAGATCGCGAAGGCCCTGAAGCAGAAGATGAGCGAGCTCACGATCGCGCCGTTCGCCGACGGCCGGTTCGAGGTCTACGTGGACGGCAGAAAGATCTGGAGCAAGCTCGAGACCGGCGAGTTCCCCGACGAACCCACGGTCGTATCCCATGCGCTATCGGCCCGCCGCAAGTAGTTCTGGCGCAAGGACTTGCGTCGGCCGGCTGCGGCATTGCTGTCCGCACCCGGGGGCGGGGCCGCGGCCTCAATCGGCGGCCAGGAACCAGACGTAGTCCGCAAAGCCCTTCGAGAAGACCTTCGCCTCGGCGTCCCCCGGCTTGCCGGGCAGCGCGACGAGCGTGCGGTAGGCCTTCCCGCTGCGCGCGAAGAGCCGGTCCGGGAGGCTCCTCGGCGGATCGCTCCATGCGAGGACCGCGACCTGCGCCCCCTCCGGCGCCGCGTCGCGGTACCAGCGCACGATCACGTCCGCCGCGACATCGAGGAGGAGGCCGATCGCGACGGGCCCGTGCTGCGTCTGCGGGAAGAGCTCGGTCTTCGCGTCCGTCGCGTGCACCGCGGGCAGCGACCGCCGCTGCTCCTCCGAGAGCGCCTCGAGCCCGCCTCTCTCCACGGCCTCGAGGATCCCCCTCTCCACGCCGAGCGCGAGCACCGGCAGCCGCCGCTCCCGCGCGAACAGGAGCAGCGGAGGGGTCCCGTCCGCGAAGTCCCCGCACCGCCTCGCGAGCTCCGCCTCGTCGATGCGGCCGAAGGAGTAGTCGTCGAGCGCCGCCTGCGCCGTGCGCGGGAACGAGTCGAGCGCGATCGCATGGAGCCGGCCGCGCTTGAAGAGGTAGTCGAGGACCGCGAGCTCGACCTCGCGGCTCCCGGACACGAACACGGCGTCGGCCTCCGCGAGATCCCCGAGCATCTCCTTCCACGGCACGCCGCGCGCCGTGCGCCAGGCGTCGCCCGCGGGCGCCGCGGGCACGACGACCTCGGCCGCGTCCCCCTGCCCCCCGGCCCCCTGACCCCCCTTGGACGCGCAGGCGGCCAGAAGGGCAAGCGGCAGGAACCGCGGGTACATGGCGCGGTATTCTATAGACCTTGCACGATTTCGATCAGTACTTCGCCACGCGCCGGTACATGGATCTCGCGATCCGGCCGGACGGCGGCGAGGTGGCCTACGTCACCGACGTGACGGGCAACTTCAACGCGTGGAGGCAGGGGGGGTCCGGGGGCTACGCCTTCCAGCTCACGACCTTCGGCGACCGCGCCGTGCGCCGCGTCTCCTACTCCCCCGACGGCCGGCGCCTCCTCCTCGCCGCCGACCGCAACGGGAACGAGCGCGAGCGCCTCTACGTGATGGCGGCCGAAGGCGGGCCGCCGCGCCCCCTGACCTCGCGGGAGGACGCCCGCTACCTGCTCGGCGACGAGCCGTGGGCGCCGGACGGCCGGACCGTCGCCTGCGCCTCGAACGCGGAGGACGAGGCGAACTTCGACCTCGTGACGATCGACGTCGAGACGCGCGCGGCGCGGCGCTGGTCGAGGGAGCCGCACTTCCACGCAGCCGGCTGCTGGAGCGCCGACGGCAGGCGCCTCTGCGGCGTCATCCTCAGGAGCAACGTGCACCAGGACGTCGTGATCGCGGACCGCGAGACGGGCGACCTCCACGAGGCGACGCGCGGCCGGCCGGAGGCGCGCCGCCAGCCGCTCGGATTCTCGTCCGACGCGTCCGCGCTCTACCTGCTCACCGACGAGGGGCGCGAGTTCATGGGGCTCGCGCGGCTCGACCTCAGGGACGGCGGCCTCGAGTGGGTGAAGACGCCGGACTGGGACGTCGACCTCGCGCGCATGTCGCGCGACGGCCGGCGGATCGCCTACGTCGTCAACGAGGATGCGGTCCACAGGCTGCACGTCCTCGACCGCAACTCGGGCGTGGAGCGGCGCGTCACGCAGCTCCCGATGGGCGAGTGCAGGGCCGTCGCGGTCTCCGCGGACGGGGCGCGCGCCGCGATCCTGCACGACGCGGCGGTCCGGCCGCCCGAGGTGCTCGTCTACGACCTGGGCCGGGGCGGCATGGAGCAGGTCACGCACGGCATGATCGGCGCGATCCCTCCCTCGGACATGGTCGAGCCTGAGATCACGCGATTCGCCTCGTTCGACCGGAAGATCCCGGCGCTCCTCTACCGCCCGCGGGGCGCGCCGCCCGAGGGCGGGTTCCCGGCACTCCTCCACATCCACGGCGGGCCCGAGGCGCAGGAGCGCCCCATCTACCGCCCGCTCTTCCAGTACCTCGCCTCCCGCGGCTTCGTCGTGCTCGCGCCGAACATCCGCGGCTCGACGGGCTACGGAAAGTCCTACCAGAAGCTCATCCACAGGGACTTCGGCGGCGCGGACCTGCGCGACTTCGACGCCGCGGCGCGGTTCCTGCGCGCGCTGCCGTACGTCGACGTGAAGCGCCTCGCGGTCGCGGGCGGCTCGTACGGCGGGTTCGCGGCGCTCTCGTGCGCGACCCGGCTCCCCGAGCACTGGGCGGCCGCGGTCGACATCTGCGGCACGAGCAACCTCGTCACGTTCGCGAAGAGCGTGCCCCCCTCGTGGCGCCGCTTCATGCGCGACTGGGTCGGCGACCCGGACGCGGAGCGCGAGGAGCTGCTCAGACGCTCGCCGATCAGCTACGTGGACCAGCTCCGGTGCCCCGTGCTCATCATCCAGGGCGCGCAGGATCCGCGCGTCGTCCGCGCCGAGTCGGACCAGATGGTCGAGCGCATCCGTGCCGCGGGAGGCGTCGTCGACTACCTCGTCTTCGACGACGAGGGGCACGGGCTCCTGAAGGTGCCGAACCAGATCCGCGCGTTCCGCGCGATCGCCGAGTTCCTCGAGCGGCACCTCCGATGAGGATGTCAGGGGGTTCCGGGGGCGCCCGGCTCCGCCGAGGCTGCGGCGGGCAGGCCCGGCTCCCCCGAGGCTGCGGCGGGCAGGCCTTGGGAGGCTCGGGTTTCCTTCTCCTCGCGCTCCTCATCCGTCCCCTCGCGGCGGAGGAGGGCTCCCCCTCGGCGTTCCGGCTCCGCGAGGATCCCGATGTCAAGGCGACCATCGACATCGACGAGGTGCGAGAGGGGACCGCGGCGAAGGAGCCGCGCGACGCGATCCCGGCGATCCGGAAGCCCGAGGCGATGAAGGCGGCCGACGCGACGTGGCTCGCGGACGGCGACCGCGTGCTGGGGATCGAGATCAACGGCGAGGCACGCGCCTATCCGCTCCGGATCCTCGAGGCGCACGAGGTCGTCGACGACGTCCTTGGCGGCGTGCCCGTCGCGCCCAACTACTGACCCCTCTGCGATTCGGCGGTCAGTTTCGACCGCCGCGTGGACGGGAGGACGCTCACGTTCGGCGTCTCCGGGTACCTCTACCGCAGCGCGGTCCTCTACCACGACGACGAGACCGAGACCTTCTGGTCGCAGATGACGGGCGAGGCGGTGGTCGGGCCGCTCGCCGGCAAGCGGCTCTCGTGGATGCCGTCGGAGGTCGTGACGTGGAAGGAGTGGCGCGGCAAGCACCCCGCGACGACGGTGCTGAAGCCGCCGCGCCCGCTCGGCGGGTACCTCGAGACGAACCGGTACTACGACCTCTACCGCCGCGGCGACCGGATCTGGTTCCCGACGGGGCCGAACGCGATCGGCCGGGAGTACCCGAAGAAGGCGCCCGTGACGATCGTGATGCGCGACGGGAAGCCGCGCTGCTACCCCCATCCGGCGCTCGCCGAGGGGGAGACCGGGGACGGGGGGTGGAAGGTCGTGAAGGAGGGCGCGGCCGTCCGCGTGCTCGACGCGGACGGGAAGCAGGTGCCGTCCATGACCGCCTACTGGTTCGCGTGGTGCGCGTTCTACCCCGGCGGGTCCGTCTACGCACGCTGAGGACCGCCGCGTATCATGCGCGCTGCTTGCGCGTCGGCATCCTCTGCGTGCTGCTGCTCGCGGGCTGCGCATCGAAGCCGCTCCGCGTGCGCCCCGTCGACGAGGAGGAGAGCTACCGGCGTGAGAGCGCGAGCGCGCTGACGTCGGGCCAGCTGAGCGAACGAACGCGGACGTTCCTCCGCCGCGGCGCGCTCGACGCGGACGACCTTCCCGCGCTGCACGCCCGCCTCCTCGAGCGGCGGGAGCGCGACCTCGCCTTCCACCTCGCCGAGATCGCATTCGCGCGCGGGCAGCGGAGCCGTGACCCGGACGAGGCGTCGAAATGCTTCCTCTCGGCGGCGGCGTACGCCTACGCGTTCCTCTTCGAGGATCGCCTCGCCCCGCCGCCGAACCCGTACGATCCCGCCTTCCGCTGGTCCTGCGATCTCTATGACCGTTCCCTGGCCCGCTTCGTCGCGGACGCGGCGGAACAGCGCGCCGGGCGCGCGCGGTCGCTCAGGGCGCCCGCGCTCCACGGG
>JAKLKT010000189.1 GCA_023150495.1 Planctomycetota bacterium | reverse complement strand
CGCCGACGAGCACAAGCAGCGCGGCGGCGAACGCCCGGTTCCCGGGGCCCTCCAGAGCCCCGAGCGCGAACGCGCTCGCGAGCGCCGCGAGCGCGACCGGCAGGAGCAGCGCCTCCTTGAGCCTCACTTCGCGCCGAGGATGTCCTCGAGCGCGATCACGGCGTAGGCGGTGCAGAGGAGCGGGTCGCCCTCCTCCCAGCGCGGGCTCCTGTCGTTCCTCCAGGAGCCGTCCGCCTGCTGCCGCGACAGGATCGCGTTCGAGAGGTCCGCCTTCCAGTCGCGCGGGCCCGCGGGGGTCTCGAGCTTCTCGAGGCCGATCAGCTGGAGCGCCTTCGCGGCGGTCATGTAGTAGTAGAAGAGGCCCCAGTAGGGCGCCTCCTTCTGGCCCGTCTCCTCGGCGGCCTTGGTGAATCCGGGGTTCTCCTCCCACGTGTAGTGCTGCGCGAGCCACTTGACGGCGGCCTTGACCCGCTCGTCGTCCCGGTCGACGCCCGCGAGGAGGTAGCACTTGAGGAGCGCGTAGGTCATCGAGCCATAGCCGCGCGCGACGTAGGTGCCGTCGGGCAGCTTCTCGAGGCCGGCCTTCGAGACGCCGGGCTCGTAGCCCGCGGAGCCGTCGTTGCCGGGGACGACCTTCACGATGCCGATCCCCTTCTCCTCGAGCTCGTAGGACGCGTCCTTGTTCTCCTCGTTCTCGCTGCGGTTCTGCGCGCGCGCGAGGAACGCGCGGGCGCGGACCATCGCCTCGTGGTCCTCGGGCAGCCCCGCCGCGCGGAGCGCCGCGATCGCGAACTGGGCGTTCGAGAGGTCGGCGCCCTTGGCGCTGTTGTAGCCGAAGCCGCCGCGGAGGCGCGCGTCGTCCATGCGCTGGAGCGTCAGGAGGAAGTTCTTCATCTTCTCCCGGGCCGCCGCGGTGGCCGGGTCGCCGACGGTGACGAGCGCCATGAGCGTCGCGGAGGTGAAGTAGTTGTCGTACTTGCCCTCGGCGCCGATCCCGCCGTCCTCGCGCATCGACTTCACCAGGAAGTCGGAGCAGCTCTGCACTAGCGGATCCTTCGCGCGGGCGTCCGGCGGCAGCGAGCCGGCGATCGCGCTCAGCGCGAGCGCGGTGTAGCCGGGGTTCGGGTACTCCTTGTCCTCCACCTTGACGACGAAGACGCCGTCCTTCGCCAGCGACCGGAGCCACGCGACGCCCTTCGCGACCGAGGCCTCGAGGTCCGCGGGCTTCGGCGCCGAGTCCGGGCCGGCGGCGACCGCGCCCGCGAGAAGGACGAGGACGAGATACCTGGGATTCATGGTGCCTCCCTACGCGCAACACGCGTGCCCCACCATTGGATCAGCCCGGGGAAGGGGCGCCGAGGAAACCGCTGCGCAGCGGGTGGACAGCCGGTGCCCACGGCGCCGACACTCCGCCGGGTCGCGGCCGGCTACGGCGCCGGCTGGAAGGAGAGCTCGATCGGCCCCGACGTGGCGTGCGCGGCCCCCGCCGCGTCGTCGTGGACCGCGACCGAGAAGAGCACGGGGCCGAGGCCGAGCGGGAGGTCGTCACCGTTGCCGGTCGAGAGGGCGCGCGAGAGCTCGAGCACCCACTTGCCCTGATCGTCGTAGTGGCGCGCCGCCGCCGTGACGTCGCCGCGGCTCCCCTCGCGCCCGCGCAGGAGGTCGAGCGGCACCTCGCGGCCGACGTTCAGCTCCTCCTTCCAGTACTTGCGGATCCACTCGGGCGTCACCTCCTTGAGGCCCTTCCCGAAGGGCACGATGCGGTCGTCGCCCTGCTTCCGGAACTGCGGGAAGGCGCTCGGGCCCTCGTACTTGTCGCTCACGTTCGGGACGTTGTCCGAGTCCTCCGGCTGCCGGTCGCCGCGGAGCCGGTGCTCGTCGCCCTGCCTGAGCCACATGTCACGCGCCTGCGGGAACAGCGCGCACTGCTGCGCGCCCCAGTACCAGAAGTCGAGGAACCCGCTGCCCTCGCCGGGGTAGACGTGCCGGCCCCCGTGGCAGCTGATCGCGCACCCGTCCTTCCGGAAGGCGTCCGCGAGCGCGCCCGGCGACCAGCAGACCGAGAAGCCGTCCTCGGTCCCGGACTTCGCCCACTTGAGGTCGCCCTCGTATCTCCAGTAGCGGGACTGGCTCGCCTTCGCGTCGGGCCAGATCGCGAGGAGATAGAGGCGCTCGCCGTCGTGCGCCGCCTTGAGCGTCACCTCCAGGGGGCCCCCTCCGTTCAGCGGCACCGTGATCTCGCGCAGAGGCATCCAGCCGTTGTCGATGAGCCCGTCCACGACGATGCCGGAGACCGGCCTCGACTCGAGCTTCAGGACGACCGGGGGGGGCGCGGGGGGGGCATCGTGGGCGCAGGCCGCGAGGACCGCCGCGAGGAGGAGGAACCGCACGCAAAGGAGTGTAACGTAGCCCGGCGATGCGCGGATTCGTGCTGCTTCTCTGGGCGGCGGCGGCTCTCGCCGACGGATACCCGGAGGGCCGGTCGGTCCAGACGATCGAGGGGACCGAGACGGCGCTCCTCGTCCCGGAGGGGCTCTCGGCGGAGCGCAAGGGCTCGCTCGTGATCCTCCTGCACGGGGCGGGCGACAGCGGTCCGAACCTCGTCAACGCGCTCGCGCCGTGGCAGCGGGAGGGGTACGTCGTGTGCGCACCCTCGGCGACCGAGGGGACATGGGACACGAACGACCTCGGGAAGGCGAAGCGGATCGCGATGCACCTGCTGAAGACGCTGCCGATCGACACGAAGCGCATCCACGCGGTCGGGTTCTCGAACGGCGGGTGGAACCTCGCGCCGATCGCGTTCGACGAGGACCTGAGGCCCGTGAGCGCGACGTGGATCGCGGCGGGCTACAACGGCGGCGCGGTCGGCAACTGGGCGAAGAAGGGGCTCGGCGCGCTCGCCCTCGCGGGCGCACAGGACCCGAACGCGCCGGCGGCGATGAAGACCGTGGACCTCCTGAAGGACAAGGTGCGGTGCGTGGAGGTGCGGCTGCAGCAGGGCCTCGACCACAAGTGGCCGCGCGAGCACGACGAGTACCTGCTCTGGTGGATGGGAGTCATGGAGGGCAGGTTCGAGCCCGGCAAGGACCTGAACTTCAAGTGGGGCGACGACCTCGACGCAGCGCTCGAGGGACTGAAGCCCAGGAAGAAGGGCGGGGTGCTCCTGTACGTCTGGAGCCCGGACGACGCGGCGAAGCCGGAGGCGAGGGAGCTGCAGAACGAGATCCTCATGGACCCGCTCGTGCGCCACTACGGGAACCAGCTCGTGGCGGTGAAGCTCGAGGCCGGCGACCCGGTGGCAGCGAAGCTCGGGGTGACCGCCACGCCGGCCATAGCGGTCCTCGACAAGGAGGGCGCCGTGAAGAAGCTCCTCGCGGGCAGGATCACGGCGAAGGCGCTTGCGGGCGCCCTCCGCTCCGTCGCGCCGGACGCGAAGCCGCCGAAGGGCTGAGCCCGCGGCCGAGCGTCACCGATGTGAACGGGCCGGCGTGGGCCCGGTTGTCACGCGTCATGCGGCAACTGCGGCAGCCACCTCCCTTCCGGGTACGGCATAGGCCGGCGCCGCGGACTCCGAGACGCACGGGGCGTCGTCGCAACCGGCCGCCGCCGCGTCCGCGCGCCGCACGTCGTTGTCGCGGAGAGTCTCGAAGATCTCGCCGGTGCCGAATCGCCAGACGAGGCGCTCGCCCGCGCGGCCCTCGACCGTCAGATAGCCGTCGTGGATCCCGCGGAGGTGGTGCGCGACGCAGAGACGGACCTTGTTCCACGGGTCGTCCGTGCCGCCATGCGAGCGGTAGCGAATGTGGTGCTCGTGCCGGCCCGGGAGCGAGCAGCCCGGCACCTCGCAGGTGCCCCCGTTGCGCGAGAGCACCTGCCGCCGGCTCCGCGACAGCTTCCGCAGCCGGTCCGCGGGCCACGTCCTGAGGAAGTGCTCCGCGATCTCGGCGAGCGCCTCGCTGGCGCCGATCTCCCGGCCCTCCCCCCGCGCCTTCCGCACGGCCGCGGCGATCGCCGCCTTGACGGTCGCCATCACGTCCTTCGGCGCCCAGAGCCTCCGGACGCCCGCCGCGCGGTTCCGCCGGTCCTCGCGTTCCGCCGCCTCGCGCGCGGTCTGCTGCCAGGTCGTCCCGGCCGCGCGCGCGATCAGGTCCGCGACGGTCTCCAGTGTCGCGTCCTGCGCCACAAGCAGGGCCTTCGAGTAGGTCAGGACCCCGTTCTCGAGCGCCTCCCGCAGCGGCGGAACGGCGAACATCCGGCGCTCGAGCCACACGCGCTGCCGGAACGCGCTCGGCGCGATGCCGAGCCGCTCCAAGCAGTACTCCTTGAGCGTCGCGTACCCGGCACCGAGCCACGCCTTCTCCGCGACGGCCCGAAGCGCGAGCGCCCCGAGGACCGCGTCGCGCGCCCGGAGCGCCTTCATGAGACGCATCAGGAACGCGTCGAGCGCCACCGGGTCGGTCGTCGCAGGGACTTCATCGGCGACGAGCGCCCTCGCCTCGGCGATCACGGCGAGGTGCTCGGCGACACGGTCCGGGAGCGGCATCGGAGGGGGCTCCGGGGGAGGGTCCGGCCCCCGGACCCCCCCCGCAACCTCCTCCGGGGCGAAGCCGCCATGCTCCGAGAGGTACTCCTGCGCGAGCGCGTCGTAGCACTGCCAGCGCGGCGCCCCTCCGCCGAGCGTCTCGTCCGCGCGCTTCAGCGCCGCGTCGAGCTTGTCCTGGAGCGCCGCGGGCATCCGGACGCGAAGGCTCTCCGTCTCGAACTCTTCCGGCGGCTCCTTCCCCTGCGCGCGCACCGCCGCGATCAGCTCCCGCACCGTCGCATCCATCGCGAGGGCGGTCCACGCCGCCTCGTGCGACCCGACGACCGGAGCGATCGCGCGCGCCTTGCAGGGCGAGACGAGCCCCGCGGCGACCGCTCTCCGCAGCAGCGGGCGCCCGCGGCACACGCGGCCGAGCGCGAGCGAGTCGCGCATCGTCCGCGCCGGGATCCCGAGGCGTTCCCGGGCGTAGTCGCGCTCCGTCGCGTAGCCGAGGCGCAGCAGCCGAACGCCGGCGAAGAGGCGGTCGAGCCCCTCGCCGAGCGCGAGCTCGAGCGCTCCCTCCGCTGTCGCCGCTCCGACGAGGGCGCTGTCGGTGTCCAAGGGCATACCTAACAAACTACCTAACACCAGAGACAGGATCGGGCCCCCTTGCCCGCGCCCTACGCGAAGACCCGCTCCAGGTCGGAGACGTCGACGCCCTCCTTCTCGAGCCGCAGCGCGTGGTAGCCGACCGCTGCAAGGACCGCCGCGAGGGAGACGACGAGCAGCTCCTGGGTCCACCAGACGGCCGACCGCGCGAGCGGCGGCAGCTCCACCGAGCTCAGGCCGGCCCGCAGCAGCCGCCCCGACCCCCAGTCGATCGCGCAGAGCAGCAGCACCACGGCGCACACCGCCAGCCGGTGCCCGCGCGTCAGCCGGAAGCTCCGGCGCAGGAGCCTCTTCGGCTCGTCGGCGACGGCGGCCGGTACCGCGACCCAGAACGGGCTCAGGAGGAGGGCGAGGAGGAGGGCGCCGGGAAGCGTCAGGAGCCCGGCCGCCGGAGCGAGGTGTCCGGCTCGCAGCAGCTTCCACGCGAGCAGGCCGCCCCCGAGTCCGATGCCCGAGGAGACGACGCAGAGGCAAAGGGACGCGCGGAGCACGGGCGCGATCCGCCTCAACCCGTTGCGCACGCTCTCCCCCACGGAGGCGCGGCGGCCGCGGAGCCGGGCGTAGACGGCGAAGGCGACGAACGCGAGGGTGATGTCGCCAAGGACTGTCGCCACGACGTGCGACGCGAGCCGGACCGGGACGGCCCTCCGGAGCCAACGATCCAGCTCGTCCATGAACTCCCCGTGGCGGCGCGAATCCGGGTCGAAGCGCGGTGCCTGCGGCATCGCGAGACCGACGAGCTCGACCGCCACCACCCGCGGCGCGTGCACCACGAGCGCGATCGCGAGCAGGAGCGGAAGCTCCCGACCCCAGATCGAGAACGACCGCGCGACGACGCCGCCGACGCGGAAGGGCTCCACCACGGGAGCGGCATCCTAGCGCGCGGCGCCGGACGAAACGGGGGGGGCTCCGGGGGCCCCGCGATGGCGGGGCCCCGTTGGTACGCCCGGAAGGACTCGAACCCTCAGCCTCCTGGTCCGTAGCCAGGCGCTCTATCCAATTGAGCTACGGGCGCGTCTAGGGAGAGATCGCGGAGTGTACGCGCGGGTCAGGGGTTGTCAACGCGCGCGGCGGGCGGCGGCGCGGGCCGGCGCTCCAGCAGCTTCAGCCAGACGGCCGCGCAG
>JAKLKT010000188.1 GCA_023150495.1 Planctomycetota bacterium | reverse complement strand
TACGAGGGGAAGTACGCCGCGGACCCGCGGCTCGACGCGATCCGGAAGGACCTGCCCGCCCGCGCCGAGGCCGCCCGGAAGAGCCTCGAGGACCTGCTCCAGGTGAAGGTGCCCGAGGTCGAGATCCGCCTCGAGGACGCCGGCGACGACCGCTCCGGCATCTACGCGGAGTCGGGCGACGGCTTCATCGCTCTCAAGACCGAGTACCTCGTCCTCGGCGCCTTCGACGTCGACAAGACGCTCGTCCACGAGACGTTCCACTGCCTCCAGCGCGCGCGCCTCGGCCGGCGCTACGACCGCCTGCCCGAGTGGGCGCGCGAGGGCGCGGCGCTCTTCGTCGCGGGGCAGGGGCCGGAGCGCGCGCGCACGCTCGCTGCGATCGCGGGCAAGGACGGGATGAAGAAGCTCGTGAACGGCCTCGGCGGCCCGCACGGCCTCTTCGACTACTACGAGGACTGCGCCGCCTTCGAGAGGGTGGGGGCGCGGGGGAGGGACCTCGTGAGGAAGCTCCTCGACACCGAGGACGTCGCCGCCGCGGTGAAGGAGGTCCTCGGCGAGGACATGGCGACCTTCGAGGCGGAGACGACGAGGCACGCGCGGGCGGTGCTCGAGCCGCTGCTCGCGGGCCCGCACGCGCCGGTCGAGGCGCTCCGGAAGGCGCAGGCGCTCGCGGACGAGGGCAGGAACGCGGAGGCGCTCGAGGCCGTGCGCGGCTGGCTCGCGCGCTACCGGACGGAGGCGTGGCTCGTCGCCGACGCCGTGCGGCTCGAGGTCGATCTCCTGCGTCGCACCGGGAGCCCGGACCACGAGGCGGCGGCGGAGCGCGCGGCGAAGGACCTCACGGTGTTTCCTCCCCCGGGCCCCCGGAGCCCCCACCCACCCCCGAGGTGACTACCGGCCGCCGCGCTGGAAGATGAGGACCTTCACGGTCTCCATCAGGATCGTCAGGTAGAACGTCAGCGAGCGGTTGAGCACGTAGAAGAGCTCGTACGAGAGCTTCATCTTCGCGTCATCGTCGCTCGCCGCGTAGGCGTAGCGGACCTGCGCCCAGCCCGTGAGGCCGGGGCGGACCGCGTGGCGGCTGTCGTAGAGCGGGATCTTGTCCCGCAGCTGGTCGATGAAGAAGCGCCGCTCGGGGCGCGGGCCCACGAGCGACATGTCGCCCTTGATCACGTTCCAGAGCTGCGGGATCTCGTCGAGCCGCGTGCGGCGGAGGAACCGGCCCACGCGCGTGATGCGCGGGTCGTCCTCGCTCGCCCACACGGGGCCCGTCATCTTCTCCGCGTCCGCGACCATCGTACGGAACTTCGCGATCGTGAACTCGTGGCCCCAGCGGCCGACGCGCGGCTGCCGGTAGAAGACCGGCCCCTTCGACGAGAGCTTCACCGCGATCGCGCACAGGATCCCGAGCGGGAGCGCCACCGGGAGCTGGACGAGGACGAACGCGAGATCGACGAGGCGCTGCGCGGGGAACCGGTGCGCCTGCGTGGAGATGAGGTTGAGGAGGCGGATGTCGTCGTTGCCGGTGAGGTTCAGCCTGCCCTGCGTCCGCGCGACGAGGTCGTCCAGCTGCTCGACGACGCAGCCGAGGCCCGTGCACGTCGAGAGGACGGGGCGCAGTTCCTCCGGCGGGACGGCCGTGACGAGCAGCAGCCGGATCCCCTCGTCGCGGAGGTGGCGCATCGCCTCCTCCGGCGTCCGAACCGGGAGCCCCGCCATCGCCGCGCGGTTCCCGATGTGGCGAGGCAGGAGGACGGAGCGGACGACCACGCACGGGTTGTCCGCGAGCTCGGCGAGGCCGCGCGCGGCCTCCTCGCGGGTCCCGGCGAACACGACCGCGGGCACGATGTCCTCGCGGGCGCCCTTGATCTCCTGCCACTTGCGGCGGATGTAGACGGCGAGCGCGGAGACGACCGGCGCCGCGCAAGCGAGCGCCGTGCTCGGCGCGTACGTGGGGACGACCGCGTAGCCGAGGCCCATCCCGATGCACGCGGTCGCGATCGCCCAGAAGAGGGCTTCGACGCCGAGGGGCGGGAGGGGGCGCTCCGTGACCCCGATCAGCTCCGCGACGTAGAGCGAGATGAGGATCGCGAGCGCGACCGGGATCAGGTGGATGAGGATCTCGAGGGGGTCCGGGGGCTGCGACAGGATGTACGCGCCCGCGAAGCAGGAGGCGAGGACGCAGACGAAGACGATCAGCAGGCGGCGGACGAGGGAGAAGGGATAGCCCCAGAGGACGTCCAGGTAGACGGGAGAGGGCCCTCCCTTCCCCCCCTCGAGCGAGGAGGCGCTACTTTGCCGACGGGCGCCGGTAGTAGCCATACACCTCCCGGAAGTACGGGATGAACTGCGGCTGCGCGCGGTTGAGGATCGCCGCGAAGAGCTTCCCGCTGTCGAACTCCCTCAGCGCCTGCTCGACGATCTGCTTCGGCGTGCTGTGGGCGCGCACCACGAGCACCGTGCGGTCGGCGATGTCGGCGATCACGTGCGTGTCGGCGACGGGGAGGAGCGGCGGGCAGTCGAGGAGCACGAAGTCGAACTGCTCGAGGGCCCGCTGCACGAGCAGCTGCACGCGGGCCGGGTCGAGGAGCGGGACGCCGCCGATGCTGCTCAGGTCGAGCTTGCCGACCGGCATGATGAACACGCCGGGGCGGTCGGTGGGGTAGGCGTGCAGGTCCGGCACGCCGTCGTGCTGCGACGACTCCATCGCGCCCTCGACCCCGTCGAGCCCGGCCTCGCCGCTGAGCGTGGCGCGGTGGGTGTCGAGGTCGATGACGAGCACCTGCTTCCCGGAGCGCGAGAGCTTCTCCGAGAGGGCGAGGGAGAGCGTCGTCTTCCCCTCGCCCGCGAGCGCGCTCGTCACGGCGAGCGTCCGGAGGCCGTGGTCCGTGTGGTGCGCGAGGACGTGCGTCGCGAGCGCGTGGATCTGCTCGTGAGCGAGCCCCGAGAGCCAGCCGCCGCCGGGGGCGATGTGCGCGGGGAAGACGCCCTTCCTCTCGCGGATCGCCGGTGCGCGGCTGGGCCTCTCGGTCGTCACGGCGTTCGGCTTCTGGGTGGTGCGGGTCTTCGGCATCTCGGGGGCCTTTGCGGAAGGGGCCATGTCGTTGTTGTCCTTCGGTTCCATGACTTACCGGAGGTCGAGGAGGGCCCGGATCATGGCCGGCTCGCCCCACCAGCCGAGCTGGATGCCCAGGATCGCCACCGTGCCGGCGAAGATGCCGGCGAGGACGAGGCCGCCAAGGACGCCGGCGATCGCGCGGCCGACCCGGACGCCGCTCGTGCGGACCTCCGGGATCGTGACGAGGACCGCGCCGGGCATGAGGGCCCGGAGGTCCTCCGCCTGCTCGTAGGTCGCGTTGAGCTTGTAGCGGGCGATCGCGAGGCCGACGCCGATGCCGAAGCCGACGACGATCCCGACGAACGAGGTCAGGAGCCGGTCCGGACGGGCGGGGGCGGCCGGGACGAAGCCGCTCTGCTCGATGAGGATCGGGGTGGTGCTGTCGTACTCGCCGTACTTGCGCTGGTACTGCGCCTCGGCGAGGCGGGTCTCGACGGACGCGTAGCGCTCCTCGAGGTCCTTCACGTCGCGCGCCAGCGTGGCGTACGGAACCTCGAGCTTCGAGGCGGTCAGGTTCCGCTGCTCGGCGGTCGCGATCCGCGTGTGGAGGTCGGCGATCACCGTGTCGAGGCTCTCCGAGTCCTTCACGGCGCGCTCGTGCTGCTTCTTGATCTCGTCGATCGTGAACGTGATGAGCGCGATCTGGTCCATGGCGCTGCCGCCGTGGGCCTGCTGGCGGAGCTGCTCCGTCTGCGCCTCCACGGCCGCCATGTACGCCTTGCGCTTCTGGACGGTCGGATGGTCCTCGGTGTACGTGACGAGGAGCGTCGCCATCTCGGCCTTGAGGCTGTCGAGCAGGCGCTCGGACATCGTCACGGCGGCGGCGCCGGCGGCGTCGCCGTTCTCCCGGAGGCGGTTGAGCTCCGCCTCGCGGAGCGCGAGCTCGCCCTGCAGGCGGCGCGACTCGGCCTGGAACAGCCGCTGGTTCTGGCGGTTGTCGGTGATGCTCTGCGTCGCCCGTTCGATCTCGAGCTTGTTGGTCTCGACATCGTCCGGCAGCTCGCCCGGGTGCTTCGTCCGGAACTCCTCGATCGCGCTGCGGGCGCGCTCGAGCTCGAGCCTGGTGCGGGCCTTCTGCTGCATGAGGAACTGCTCGGCCTTGGCAGCGTTGTCGTCCAGCGCCTCGCGCTGGTTCTTGATGAACGAGCCGGTGAGCGTGTTGACGATGTCGGCGGCCATCTCGGCCGGCCGGTCGCCTTCGCTGTGGGACGCGATCACCGTGATCGAGCCCGCGTTCGGGTTGAGCTCGATGCGGATGCTCTCGCGCAGCCTGTCGACCACGCCCTCCATGCCCCGCGTCTCGCGGACGAGCGGGTAGGGGTCGAGCTTCTCCGCCACCTGCGTGAGCGCCTTCGTGGAGAGGAGGCGCTCGGTGGCCGAGCGGAACATCGTGCTCTCCACCTCGCGGTGGCTGTTGCCGGTCGCGCCGGCCGAGGGCCGCGAGATGGGAGGCATGAGCACCGCGTAGCTCTCGTAGATGTCCGGCTGGATCGTGACGTTCAAGGTCACCAGCGCGAAGACGAGTACGGCGGGAACCAGCACGAGCCAGCGGTACGTGAGAGCCCGCCGGACGTAGTGGCCGAGGATGACTCCAAAACCTGACATGGTTGACTCCAAGTTCTCCTGGCTGCGATTCCTAGGCTGGGACCCCGCTCGGGGACGACGACCCGAGAAGCGTCCATTTTTCTCTTCGCTAAGCTGTCGTCGGGCGGGGTTGAGGCATACGCTGTGCCAACCGCCCCTCCCGCGACCCTCCCCGGCAGCTGCGTCGCGACCATGCGCGACGCTCGCGGCCGTTCCTCAACTGTTCCTCCCGCTCCGACGCGGCGTCAGCCGCGCCGGACTACTTCTGTCGTGCCCTGCGGCTCAGCCGTATCCCGACGGCCAGGGTCGCGAACAGCCCGCCCTCCACCAGCAAGGTGATCGGCAGGCTGTTGAAAAGCACAGCCAGCATTTGTTGCCCTCAATGTCCCGAACGTGGCACGGACGCCACCGAACACCCTCGAGGAGCCGTTGATCGGCCCACTCCGAAGAACCCGATTCTCAGGTCTCGGATGCTAGTGGTGCCTTGCGGAGCCGTCAATCCCTCCGGTACGCGCAGAAGCGGTTACGACGTGTCGGATGGAGCCGAATGTCGAACTGTCCCGACATGGTCGCCGCGGCCGTGCCGCTTGGGCCCCCCCTTTGCGTTAGCACGGCAAGCATCGACGAGTGTTCATCCATCTGAACAGACCCGTGACCACCACCCCGGAATCCCTCTTCCCCGGCTCGCTCCGCGAGCGGCTCGCCGGCGTCGTCCTCGCGCTGCTGCTGGTCGCCGCGTTCGCGCCGACGCTCGTCGAGATGGGCGCGGAGTGGTTCAAGCACGCCGAGTACGGCCACGGCGTCCTCATGCCGCCCGTCGCCCTCTGGATGGTGTGGGAGCGCCGCGGGCGTCTCAAGGAGCTCCGCCGCTCCGGTCGCGGCAGCCCTTGGGCCGAGATCGCGTGCGCGCTCGCTCTCGTGCCGATCGGCATCCTCCTGCTGCTCGGCGAGATGCGTCTCTCGTGGTTCCTGAAGCCGTTCGCCTTCGTCGCCGCGCTCGGCGCCTGCATCGTGATCCTCTATTCATGGGACGGGCTCAAGGCGCTCCTCGCCCCGCTCTTCGTCCTCTCCCTGATGTGCCCGATCCCGTGGCGCGTGCTCGTCGGGATCACGCTTCCGCTGAAGCGCCACGCGACGGTGCTCGCCACCGGCCTCGCCGACCTCTCGGGGCTCGACGCGAGCCTGCAGGGCAACCTCATCCACGTCCCGGGCATCTCGAGCCTCCAGATCGTGGACCAGTGCAGCGGCGTGCGCTCGTTCGTCTCGCTCGTGAGCATCGCGCTTCTCGCGTCCCTCTTCTGGAAGCGCCACTGGCTGCTGAAGGCGGCCGTGGTGATCTCGTGCGCGCCGATCGCCGTCGCGGTCAACGCGGTGCGCATCTGGCTCACGGCGCTCCTGTCCGTCCACGTCAGCCCCGAGGCGGCCCAGGGGTTCTTCCACTTCTTCGAGGGCTTCGTCCTCTTCGGCGCCGGCGCGCTCGCGCTCCTCGGCTGGGCGTGTGTCCTCGGCGCGGTCTTCCCGCGCCGCGAGGCTCTGGCCACGCGCGCGCCCGCCCCTGCGGGGCCCCGTCGGGACCGCCCGGTCCTGCGCGGCGCCGCCGCGATCCTCGCGGTCGCC
>JAKLKT010000187.1 GCA_023150495.1 Planctomycetota bacterium | reverse complement strand
GCGGGGGGGCTTCGGGGGGGAGCGCGCCGTAGTCGATCGTCTCCGAGTAGCCCTTCTCCGCGAGGTCGTAGACGCGGTCCTCTTTGGGCCAGCCGCCGTCCGCCGAGCGGTTGACGAACGACACCAGCAGCTTCCCGTCGTTCAGGGGCACGAGGTGGAGCGGCCGGCCGCTGCCGAAGACGAACTCGGCGAGAAGGACCTCGCCCTCCTCGCCCTTCCAGTCCGCTCCGGGCGGCCTGCGCGCGAGCGTCGGGAAGTCGAGCCGGGGCGGAAGCGGCCTCCGGATCACCCGGCACGTGTCCTTGTGGCCGAAGAGGAAGGCGTAGACGAGCCGGTCGGTGGACTCGGCGTAGTCGATGCTCCTCCCCGGCGCCGCCGTCGCGGCGGACGCGAGCACGAGGAGGACCGCCGCCCGTCCCGGGAACACGCCGGCCAGTCTAGTCGGACGGGGCCCTCCCGTCAGTTCCCCTTCCCGCCCGTGATCGGGTCGAGGCTCTTCACGTCCTTCGGGTCGGGCAGCTCGTCGAGGTTCACGTCCTTCGAGCGGTCGATCAGGTCCTGCCGCGGCCTGTCGCTCGGCTGGGTCCGCTGCTTCTCCTTCCAGTACTCGCTCGGCTCGGCCTCGAGCTGGCGGAGGAGGATGGAGCTGACGAGCAGGCCGGCGGCCTCGTCGTCGCGGGTCGTCCGGATCCAGCGCGCCTCGTCGATGATCGAGGGGTTGTCGATGTTGTCGTTCAGCTGGGTCACGACCGCGACGCCCACGCGCACCTTGCCGGCGCCGAGGTCCTCGACCTTCACCCGGGCGCGGCTCCGGGTCGTCTTGAAGTACTCGTGGCTGATCGCGTAGTTCCAGACCGTGTAGAGGTCGCCCTTGGCCTCGTCGGTCTTGTCCGGGTCGAACCCCTTCGGGTAGCGCTTGAGCGTCATCTGCTTCGCGCGGGTGACCATGTCCTCGTAGTCCGACTTGACCGCCGGCCCCCACGAGAGGTCCGTGAGCTTCCCCTCGGCGCTCGCGCAGCCGACGAAGCCGGCCGCGGCCAGGAAGATGACGATCGCCCTCATCGAGTCCCTCCGTCGCGCCGGGAGTGCCTCCTCGGCGCCCCTCCCGGTGTCCCAAGATTGTGTCACGGGTTCGTCTTCGAGGCCCACTCCCGCAGGGCGGCCGCGGCGGCGGCGACATCCTCGTCCCGGGCCGCCGGATCGAGGCCCCCGACCGGCGCCCCCTGCTTCTCGAGGCCCCGGAAGGCGGCCTGCCGGACCTCCAGGGAAGGGTCGAGGAGCCCCTCGACGAGCGCAAGGCGGGCCGAGGGGCCGATCTCCTCCTCGTCCTTCAGCCGGAGCAGCAGGTCCTTCCGCTCCTCCGCGTCCATCCCCCCCCTCTCGAGGACGAGCGATTCCCCTCCCTCCGCGCCCAGGTGCCGGAGCACGACGCCGAAGAACGTGGACGTGCCCTTCCGGGTCACGCGCGCGCGCCACGCGGCGAGGAGCTCCGGCAGGCGCCGCCGGAAGGCGGCCCGCGACTCCGCGCAGGGCGGGATCCCCGGGTCGCCGAAGAAGTCGCCGGCGTCGATCGACGTCTCGGTGTGCGCGTCGCCGTACGCGGGATCGAAGGCGAAGCGCGCGAGCACGAGCGCGAGCGCGTCGTAGAGCTCCGCGCGGAAGGGATCGTCCGGCTTCTCGACGACGCGACGCATGAACGAGGTCGCGACCGTGGAGGCGACCGCGTCGCGCCGGAGGACGGCGTCGTCCACCTCGCGCCTCCCGTGCGGCGCGAAGAGCGGGAGCAGGGGGCCGGGATCCGGCGCCTCCCGGAAGAGGAACAGGTGGAGCGCCACCATGTGCGGGTCGTCCGTCGGGTAGATCGGGTGGTCGCCATCGACGTACCGCGTGAGCCCCTCGACGAGCTCCTGCGCGCGGCAGGGCGCGTCGTCCCAGCGGTTCTGGAGCAGGCGGGCGAGGTAGTCCTCCCTGCCCCCGCCGTCACAGGAGATCAGGAGCGCGAGAGCCGCCGCGGGTCGAAGGCGTCCGACAACCCGTCGCCCACGAGGTTGAACCCGAGGACGGTGAGCGAGATCGCGAGGCCCGGCGGCAGCAGCATCCATTGTTCCGCGTGCTGAATATACACGCGCGCCTTCGTGAGCATGACGCCCCAATCCGTCGAGGTCTCCGGCGGGCCGAGGCCCAGGAACGAGAGCCCCGCGGCGTCGAGGATCGCGATCCCCGTGCTGAGCGTCGCGAGGACGAGGATGGGCGCGAGGCAGTTCGGCAGCACGGTGCGGAAGAGGATCCGCGCGTCGCTCGCGCCGAGCGCCCTCGCGGCGGCCACGTAGTCGAGCGGCCGCACCTGGAGCACGGCCGCGCGCACCTGCCGCACGAACGGCGGCGCGATCACGATGCCCACCGCGAGGATCACGGTGCCGGTCGAGCCGCCGCCGAGCGCGGCGGCGATCGCGACGGCGAGGAGCACCGACGGGAACGCGAGCATGACGTCGACGGCGCGCGAGATGGCGCCGTCGATCCAGCCGCCGTACCAGCCCGCGACGAGGCCGAGCGGCACGCCGACCGCGAGCGCGATGCCGACCGCGGCGAGCGCGACGAGCAGCGCCGAGCGTGCGCCGTGGACGAGGCGGCTGAAGACGTCGAAGCCGTTCTCGTCGGTGCCGAGCCAGTGCTCCGCGTCCGGCGGCGAGCGGAACGAGTCCGTCCTCGTCTCCGGATCGTAGGGGGCGGCGGAGGCGAGGAGCGCCGCGAGCACGACGAGGCCCACGAGCGCGAGCCCCGCGATCGCCGTGCGGTTCCGGAAGAAGGCGCGGCGACGGCGGCTCATCGCGCCTCCCTCACGCGCGGGTCGATGACCGCGTAGAGCAGGTCGACGAGGAGGTTCACGAGGACGAACGTCGTGGCGACGAGGAGGATGCCGCCGGCGATCACGGGCGTGTCGCGCGACCGGACGCCGCTCTCGACGACGTAGCGGCCGAGACCGGGCCAGGAGAAGACCGTCTCGGTGAGCACCGCGCCGCCCATGAGCTGGCCGAACTGGAGTCCCGTGATCGTGACGATCGGGATGAGCGCGTTGCGGAGCACGTGGCGGAGGACGACCGTCCGCGCGCGGAGCCCCTTCGCCCGCGCGGTGGTCGCGTAGTCCTTCCCCATCTCCTCGAGCATGGAGGATCGCGTCATGCGCGTGACGACGGCCGTCGGGATCGTGGAGAGGGCGAGCGCCGGCAGGAGCAGGTGCTTCGCGCACGAGGCGAACACGTCGAGCCGGAGCCGCGCGAGCGACTCGAGCAGGTAGAGCTGCGTCCGGAAGTCCTTCACGCGGTCCCCGAGCACGGGGTCGTACTGGCTGCTCGAGAAGGGGAATCCGAGGACCTTCACGGCGATCACGATCAGCACCATGCCGAGCCAGAAGACCGGCACGGAGATCCCGCCGAGCGCGAGCACCTGGCCCAGGTAGTCGAGGGGGCTCCGGGGGAACGCGGCGGAGAGGATGCCGACCGCGAGGCCGACGAGGACGCCGAGCGTCATCGCGCAGAGCGTGAGCTCGAAGGTCGCCTGGAGCTTCCGCAGGAGCACGGGCGCGACCGGCTCGTCGTCCTGGTAGGAGCGGTCGAGGTCGAGGCGCGTGGCGAAGCCGAGGACGTACCTCCCCCACCGGACGAGGAAGGGATCGTCGAGGCCGCGCGCCCTCCTCCACTGCTCCTTCGCCTCCGGCTGCTTCGCGAAGCGCCAGTCGGCGGCATCCCCCGGGAGCGCGTCGGCGAGGGCGAAGACGAGGAGCGAGACGGCGAGCAGGAGCGGGAACGTGACGAGGATCCGCCGGAGCGCGTAGGTCAAGGGACGCTCACCGCGCGAAGCTCACGTGGCGGAAGTACTCGCCGCCGGCCGGGTAGATCGTGTAGCCGCGCACGTCGGCGCGGAGCGCCCGGAAGTCGGGCGCGGTGGCGATCGGGACGGTCGGCGCCTCCTCGAAGAGGATCTCCTGCGCCTCCTTGTAGAGCCGCTCGCGCCGGTGCCAGTCGTAGGTCCGCTGCGCCTCGAGGAGGAGCTCGTGGACCCGCTCGCCCCTGTAGAAGGAGAGGTTGTTCGCGGTGCCCTCGACCGCGTTCTCCCTGTCGAGCAGCACGTAGAGGAAGTTGTCCGGGTCGAAGATGTCGGCCATCCAGCCCATCAGGCACATCTCGTGCTCCCCGGCGCTCGTGGCCTTGAGGATCGCGCTCCACTCCATCCTCCGGATATCGACCCTGATCCCGATCTCCTTCAGGTCCGCCTGGATCTGGATCGCCGTGTTGGCCGGGTTGCCGAGGTACGCGCGCTGGATGTCCGGGTACCAGAGCGATGTCTCGAACCCGTCCGCGTAGCCGGCCGCCGCGAGGAGCCGCTTCGCTCGCGCGACGTCCCGCGTGCGGTCGATGAGCGACTTGTCGAAGCCGGCCATGGTCTTCGGGCACATCGAGACCGCGGGCTCCGCCATGTTGTCGTAGGCCGCCGCGATGATCCGCTTCTTGTCGATCGCGAAGGCGACGGCCTGCCGCACGCGCACGTCGTCGAAGGGCTTCCTCCCGGTGTGCATCGCGAGGTAGCAGACGTTGATGCCCGGGCTCCCGAGGAGGCGCAGTTCCGGGTTCCTCCGGATGATCTCCAGGTCGCGGAGCTCCGGGTTCTCCATCCCGTGGATGCTCCCCGACTCGAGCTCCTTGAGGCGCGTCTGCGGATCGACGACGGGCTTGAAGACGAGCTTCCCGATATGCGGCGCGCCGCCCCAGTACTCCCTGTTCGCGCGGAGCGTGATGTGCGCGTCCTTCTCCCAGCTCTCGAAGACGAAGGGCCCCGAGCCGACCGGCTTCTGGGCGAAGTTGTACTTGTAGCGCCCCTCCGCGTCCTTGCCCTCGCTCGCGAACGCCTTGGGCGACACGATCGAGCAGTTGAAGAGCGCGAGCGCCGGGAGGAACGGCGCGTAGGGCTCCCGGAGCGTGAAGCGGACCGTTCGCGCGTCCACCGCCTCGACCTTCGCGAGCGCCTTGAAGTTGTTCTGGTAGTAGGAGAACGTGCTCGTCGGGCGCCGCGCGGGGTGCGCGGGATCGCGCTGCCGCTCGAAGCTGAAGACGACCGCCTCCGCGTCGACCGGGCTCCCGTCGTGGAACGTCGCGCCCTCCCGCAGCAGGAAGGTCCAGACGAGCTTGTCGGGCGACGTCGTCCACTCGGTCGCGAGCGACGGCTCGATCTCGGTCGAGCCCCGCTTGAACGCGACGAGCGTGTCGAAGATGTTCGTGACGACCATCACGGACTCGCCGTCGGTCACGTCGGCCGGGTCGAGGAGCGTCGCGTCGCCGGAGCGGCCCCAGATGAAGGTGCCTCCCGGCTGCGGGTCCGGGTCTTCCGGCGCCTGGGGAAGGAGCTTCTTGACGTCGAGCGGCGGCCGCGTCTCCGCGCCCTTCTTCCCGCCCTCGCCGCACCCGAGGCAGAGCAGGAGGAGGAGGGGGAGGCCTGGTGCCATGCGACGGCACATGGCCGGCAGGACGGGGAGGAGGGACCGGAGCCTCTTGTTCACGCTTCTCTCCTCGCGAAGATGGACTTGCGCCGCTTGTACACGATCCGGAGCGGGATCTCCTTGAACGGCAGCACCTCGCGGAAGCGGTTCTCGAGGAAGCGCCGGAAGGCGGGGCCGAAGAGCCTCGGGTCGTTCACGAAGAGCATGAGGGTCGGCGGGCTCGTGCCCGTCTGCGTCCCATAGTAGATCTTCGGCTCCCTCGGGATCCGCGTCGGCGGGCGCGACTCCGTCATCGCCCGCTCGATGGCCCGGTTGATCTCGGCGGTGCCGACGCGCTGCGCCGCCTGCTTCGCGAGGCTCTCCGCGGTCTCGAGCGCGGCGAAGACGTTTCTCCCCTCCTTCGCGGAGACGAACGCCATCGGCGCGTAGTGGAGGCCGGTGAGCTTCTTCGCCACGTAGTCGGCGTAGGCGTCCATCTCCATCTTCCCCTTCGCGAGGTCCCACTTGTTGGCGACGATCACGACGGGCTTCACGTGGTCCTCGACGAAGCGCGCGATCTGGCGGTCGCCGCGGGTGATCTCCTCGGTGCAGTCGAGCATGAGGAGGCAGACCTCGGCGCGCTGGATCGCCTGCTCCGCCCTTCGCTGCGCGTAGAAGTCGACCGACCCCTGCACGGACCGCTCGCGCTTGATGCCGGCGGTGTCCATCACGAGGATCGTGCGGCCGTCCTTCTCGATCCGGACGTCGACGGTGTCGCGGGTCGTGCCCGGCATCTCGGAGACGATCACGCGCTCCTCGCCGACGAGGGCGTTGAGGAACGTCGACTTGCCGGCGTTCACGCGCCC
>JAKLKT010000186.1:6408-12170 GCA_023150495.1 Planctomycetota bacterium | reverse complement strand
GGGGGGGACCCGGTCGGGCGCGCCCCCGGACCCCCCGCACCCCGCGAACAGGAGCAGCGCGAACGCGGCGCGCACCCCTCAGATGTTAGACCGTGGTCGCCTCCGCTGCTCCGGAATCCGTCGCCGCGGCGGCGGAACGGGACATGAGCCAGCTCACGACCCCGGCGAAGATCACGAGCCCCTCGATCAACCCGAAGATGATGAGGCCCGTCCAGACGCCGCCCGTGAAGCCGTAGCTGTGGAGGCCGACGCCGAGGAGGTTCACGCCCCACCAGGACCAGGCGACGACCATCCCGCCGAGGACGGCGGACATCGACACGCCAAGGTCCCGGATGTGGCCGCCCATCCGCGCGTGGATCATCGCGAGCTGCGCGAGGACGATGAGGAGCGCGCCGTTCTCCTTCGGGTCCCAGCCCCAGAAGCGGCCCCAGCTGTAGTTGGCCCAGATGCCGCCGAGGATCGTCCCCACGACGGAGAAGACGAGCGCGAAGCAGAGCGTGCCGTAGACCATCCGCGCGATGTTCCTGTAGAAGGACTTGTCGTCGCGCTTCAGGCCGAAGATGCGGCCGAGGACGTAGACGTGGCCGATGGCGCTCGCGAGGAGCCCCGCGGCGTACCCGATCGTGATGCAGACGACGTGCGTCGCGAGCCAGAAGTTCGTGTCGAGCACCGCCTGGAGCTGGCGCAGCGTGTCGCGGCTCTCGATCACCTCGTACCGGCGGGCGATGAAGAGGCCGACCGCGCCGAGGATCGGCGCCGCGGCGAGGCCGATCCGGCGCCGGTTGATGAACTCGATCACGAGCGCCGACAGGACGCCGACCGCGGTGATGAAGATGATCGTGTCGTAGAGGTTCAGGACCGGCGGGCGCCCGAGCAGGATGCACCGCAGCGTGATGCCCGCCGCGTTGTACGCGAGCCCGATGGCCGTGGCCGCGAGGCCCGCGCGCGCGAGCCACTTGTTGGGCCAGAGCCACGTCGCCGCGACGAGGAGGAACCCGAGGACGTAGACGATGAGGCCGTTGTAGAACGCGTCGAGCTTGTAGTAGGAGACCTCGAGCGGGATCTTCCTGTACTCGCCGCGCGTCGTCGCGATCTGGCGCGACCGGCCGCAGAACTCGGAGGCGGCGGAGCGGAACTCGGCCTCGCTCTCCGTGGCGGCCATCCGCTCGAGGGCCTCGAGCATCGCGACGTGCTCCGGCGCCGGCGGGTGGCCGGCGGCCGCCATCGCCACGAGGTCCTCGGGCGTGAGCCACTCCTCTGCGCCGTCCACCGGCGGGAAGAGCGCGAGCGCGGACGCGCCGTCGAAGAGGCGGAAGGCCTCCTCCCCCGAGAGCGCGCCGTCCTTGAGCTTCTTCACGGTGTCGCCCGAGCGGCCGAAGTCGAGGAACCGCGCGAACGCCTCGAACTCGAGGAACGCGTGCGCGAGGTCGATCACCTCGCTCTGGACCGGGGACCGGTCCTGCGCCTTGATCCGGTCGTACTCGTGCGCGAGCTGGAAGAGCCGGCCGCGCGCGGGCGCGAGCTCGTCGTAGGAGTAGCGGTCGCGGCGCTTCTTGCCCTCGTGCGGGAGGCCGATCGCGTCGAGCGCGTCGGAGTTCTCGATGAGGAAGACCTTCTCGCTCCGCGCGTCGTCCGGGCGGAACAGGACCTCCAGCAGGAACTCGGTCGGCGTGTGCTTCTTCCCCTCGGAGTCGCGGAAGGCCCGCATGTGGTTCATGCGGAGCAGCGAGAAGGCCGCGATCGTCGAGAACGGCTTCACGCGACCCTGCTCCTGGACGGGCAGGTGCGTGAAGAGGTCGACCGTCCGCTCGTCCCAGGGGGCGGCGGCGGCGACTGCGGCAAGGAGGAGGATCGAGGCGATGTATCTCATGCGCGCCTCCGGGCTTCGGCCCCGATGTGGAGCGCGAGCTTCCTGAGGAAGTGAACGAGCAGACCGACCGCGACGATGATGAGGGCGACGAGCGGGCCGTGGTCGGCCGGGTTCTCGACGACCGAGAAGACGCTGTAGCGGGGCTGGCCGGGCCGGGCGTTCGGCGGGCCCCACGCGGACTGGAAGAAGATGAAGCCCCCGTGCCGCATCGGGTCGTTCATGCTGATGTGGACGTCGGTCGCGACGTTGTTCTCGACCCGCGTGATGTCGCTCGAGAAGTACCGGTCCATCATCGTGCCCGGGTGCCTCTCGTGCGTGAACTTGCGGAGCGTGACGCTGAACGGCAGCGGCCAGCGGCGCTGGTGGAGGTCGAGGGCGAAGCGCCGCCCGTCGATGGTCGTCACGAAGGGCTGCATCTGCTGGCCCCAGAGGAGCGCCTCGCGGCGGAGGTCCTTGGTCACGATCGCCGCGGTGATGCCGGGCACGTTCTGCTCCGCCTCCTCGGCCGGCGGCAGCGCGCGGAAGACGATGCCCCGCTCGACCGAGTCGGAGCCGTGCTGCACGAACTCCGGCCGGCAGTTGCGGAGGAACCCCGAGAGCTGCACCTCGAACGGGAGCCCGTCCGCGCGGAACACGGCCGGCTTGCCCCCGCGGGGCAGGCGCTCGTAGGGGATCGTGTAGGCGCGCTGCCGGCCCTCCGGCAGCTCCTCGAGGATCGAGACGTCCCAGTCGTAGTAGCTCCGGAACTCGCTCCGCGTCTGGCCTTCCCAGACCATCATCGAGCCCTTCTTCGAAGTGATGCCCTCGACGAGGCCCGAGAGGAGGAGGAACGCGATGCCGATGTGGATGACGAAGATCCCGACCCGCGACCAGGTGCGCCGCATGCGGATCATGCCGCCGACCAGGAGGTTGAGGAACAGGATCCCGAGGAGCAGGCTCGCGCCCGGAAGCGGGATCCCCCACTCGGTCAGGAAGAACGGGCTGTCGAAGTACTTCGTTCGGACGTCCTGGAGGCTCGAGTTCGCCTGCTCCAGCGTCCCGAAGAGCGTCAGGATGAAGAGCAGGAGGAAGAGGATGCAGGCGAGCGAGTAGGAGCCGAGGAAGTCGAGGGCCTTGGCGAGGAGGTTCTTGGTTTCGTTCACGGCAGCCTCAGGGACCGGCAGAAAGCGACGAAGCGGTCCCTCTCCTTCGCGATGACCTCGGCCGGCCCGGTCATCTTGACGGTCAGGAGCGCGCCCTCGATCGGCACGGCGATGCCGAGGAGCGCCGCGCTCTCCAGTTTCTTGTTGCCTTCCATGTCGGTGAAGTGCCCGCCGACCTCGATCAGCTTCGCGTCGCGACCGAGCACCTCCAAGGTCTCGAGCGCGGCGATCCCGTTCGCGTCGAGCGGCGGCTGGCCCATCTGGACGCGCCAGCGGTTGAGGTTCGGCTCGACGCCGCCCCCGGAGCCCCCGAGGATCGTGATGTAGCACTCCGTGCCGGTCGTGCCGCGGGGCGCGAACGTGACGACGCGCATCTGCTGGTCGGGACGGCGCTCCCACTCGGGCGGCGCCACCCACCATTCGTCCGGGGACGCCTTCGGCGCCTCGGCGACGCGGAACGACTTCGCGAGCTCGAGGAAGCGCCCGCGCTCCTCGACGAGGATGTCCGAGGGGCCCGTCATCTTCAGCGTGACCGTGCGGCCGGGCTCCTCGACGAGGATCCCGAGCATGCGGTACCCCTCGCGCGGCTCGGACTGCCCCATGCCGGCGAACGTGCCCTCGAGATCGACGAAGACCCCGCCCTGGCCGAGGAACGGATGCTGGGGGAGGCTCGCGACGGCCGCCGGCGCGACGGGCTCGAGCCCCATCTGCTTGCGCCAGCGCATGACGTTCGCGGCGATGCCTCCCTGCACGACGCTCAGGTAGCACTCCACCTCGGGGTCGCGCGCGAGCCGGAAGTCGACCTCGCGCATCTGGCCCGGCGGCTTCTTCTCCGCCCAGCCGTCGGGGGTCTCCCACTCGAAGCCGGGTGACATCTGCTGCGGCTGCCCGCCGTGCGGGTTGCTGCCGTGTCCGTGCCCCGCGGCCATCATGCCGAACCGCTGGGCGGTGCTCGCCGGCTGGAAATCCGTCGTCGCCTGCTCCTCGCGGATCTCCTTGATGGCCGTGTCGTCGCCGCACCCTACGCACAGCGTGAGGATCGCGAGCGTCCCCCGGCAGAGCGCCCGGGGGGCGATGGTGTGGATAGGAAGTGTCAAAACCCCTCCGGCCGCTCGGTGCGGCAAACCTCGAATGCCCCCCCCGGGGGGATCCCACGCCGCCGGGGGCGGCTAGAGGGCGGGCGCCAACCTTCTCTACGGCACGTCGGCGCCGCCGGCTGCCCCCCCAGGGACGGGGCCGCCGGCATCCCGGACAAAAGGCCGAGAGCTAGCCTACCGCACATATCGCGCCGGCCAACATCGGCGGTCGCACCAGGCCATCAATAGGAGGGCCTGCTAGGCCAGGAAGGTACAGGTTCCGGGCCTCCAGAGGGGGTTCCGCGCGCAGTCGCGTGAAGTGGGTGAAAATCCGCACCCCTAAAGCGAACCCCCGACCCCGCCGATACCGCACGCGACATCGTTGGAGGCATCAGCATGAAGCGGCACATCCCGAGAGCCGTCGCGGCGGCCCTCGTTCTCGCAGGCCTTCCGGCCTGCTCGATGGTCAACGACCTGATCAAGGGCAAGACGGGCCCCGCCGACGTCGACGACCTCGTCGCCGCCGTCGAGAACGTCCACAAGGAGCTGGACGCGTCGAAGGGCGCGATGCTCGCTGCGGTCCAGGAGCTCCAGACCGTCACGGCCCCCGACTTCTCGGGAGACGCCGTGAAGGCGTACGAGAAGCTCGTCGACACGGTCGAGAACTCGGAGGACCAGGCGGACGAGCTCCGGAACAGGATCGAGAAGATGCAGGCCGAGGCGGTCCCGGTCTTCGACCAGTGGACGAAGGACCTCGAGGCGTACTCGAATCCGGAGATGCGCCAGCGCAGCCAGGCGCGGCTCTCGGCGGCGCGCGAGCGCTACGACGCGGTCGTCGCCGCGGTGGAGCCGGTCCTCGTCGAGTACGAGGCGATCAACCAGTCCTTCCGCGACCACGTGCTCTTCCTGAAGCACGACATGAACCCGGCGGCGCTCGCGACGATCCAGGACGACGTCCGCCGCATCGCGAAGGACGCGGCGAGCCTCGACGGCCGCTTCAACAGCGGCCGCGCGGCGGCCATGGCCTACGTCGAGTCGTCGGCCCAGCCGAAGGCCCCGGCGAAGGCCGAGGAGAAGGCCGTCGCCGTCAAGGGCTCCTAGCCGCGGGACCTAACGGGCCGGTCGGGGTCCTCCCGGCCGGCCGAGCCCTCGCCCCCCCCGCCCCCCTCCTTCCCTCGCCCGCAACGCTCAAGTTGCGCGGCGTCCCCGCCCGATACGGCAGTGTCGCTTCGCGCCTCGCGGCGCGATCCGCGTAAGGCTGCGGCCGCGGGCCATCCACGAACCACTGCCATGAGCTGGCCGCTCCTGTTCGCCCTCGTCTTCGGGCTCGGCTTCGCGCTGCTCGTCGTGCTCGCGCGGCGCGCGTCCCTCGCCCGGATGCGCACGACCGTGCACGCGCGCGACCGCGCCGTGCGGTCCGGCGCGGCGAAGGCGCAGCTCCAGTACCCGGTGGTCGACCTCTCGCGCTGCCTCGGCTGCGGCAAGTGCGTCGCCGCGTGCCCCGAGGAGGGGGTGCTCGACATCGTGCACGGGCAGGCGGTCGTGATCAACGGCGCGCGCTGCGTCGGCCACGCGCTCTGCGAGAAGGAGTGCCCGGTCAGCGCGATCACGGTGACGATCGGCGACCTCGCGGAGCGGCGCGACGTGCCCGCGCTCACGGACGGCCTCGAGGCG
>JAKLKT010000186.1:0-6359 GCA_023150495.1 Planctomycetota bacterium | reverse complement strand
CGGCCTCTTCCTCGCCGGCGAGGTGACGGCGCACGCGCTCATCAAGACGGCGATCGAGCACGGCGTGGCCGTCGGCGCGGAGGTCGCGCGTCGCGTCGCCGAGGCGCCGGTGCCGGCGGCGGCGTGGGGGGGGCGCGGGGGACAGGACGACGCGCTCGACCTCGTCGTCGTCGGCATGGGGCCCGCGGGGCTCGCGTGCTCGCTCGAGGCGCAGCGGCAGGGGCTCCACTTCGTCGCGATCGACCAGGCGAGCGGTCCCGGCGGCACGGTCGCGAAGTACCCGCGCCGGAAGCTCGTCATGATGCAGCCGGTCGAGCTGCCGCTCCACGGCGAGCTCGCGGCGAAGACCTACACGAAGGAGGAGCTCGTCGAGCTGTGGGCCGCCATCGCCGAGGAGACCCGGCTCCCGATCGCGTACGACACGGTGCTCGAGGGGATCGATCGCGACGACGGGGGCCGCTACGTCGTCCGCACGAACCGCGGCGACTACGTCGCGAGCAACGTCTGCGTCGCGGTCGGGCGGCGCGGCTCGCCGAGGAAGCTCGGCGTGCCCGGCGAGGAGCTCGACAAGGTCGCGTACAGCCTCATGGACGCGAACTCGTACCTCGGGCGGCGCGTGCTCGTGGTCGGCGGCGGCGACAGCGCGATCGAGGCGGCGGCCGCCCTCGCGGAGCAGCCGGACACCGACGTCACGATCTCCTACCGCAAGGAGTCGTTCTTCCGCATCCGCGCGAGGAACGAGGAGCGGATCGAGGAGCTTGTCCGCTCGGGCCGGGTCAAGGTCCTCTTCCGGAGCGAGGTGCGCGCGATCCGCCCGCGCGCGGTCGAGCTCGTCGTGCACGACCCGACGGGGCCGAAGGTCCGCTCGCTGCCGAACGACGACGTCTTCGTGATGGCGGGCGGCATCCCGCCCTTCGAGCTGCTCGAGAAGTCCGGCGTCTCGTTCGACCCCGCGCAGCGCGGGCCCGTGACACCCGTGACCGAGCAGGGGACCGGCATCCTCCGCGCGATCGCCGTCGCGTTCCTGCTCTCGGTCGCTTCGCTCGTGTGGGCGCTCTGGCACGCGGACTACTACGGGCTCCCGTCCGCGGAGCGCGCCGCCCACTCGAAGCACTCGCTCCTCCACCCGGCACGCGGCGCCGGGCTCTGGCTCGGCATCACCGCGGTCGCGCTGGTCCTCGCGAACCTGCTCTACCTCGTGCGGCGTTCGCAGTGGCTCCGGCTGACGTTCGGCTCCCTCCAGGCGTGGATGTCGACGCACGTCGCGACGGGGATCCTCGCGCTCCTCTGCGCGATGATGCACGGCGCGATGCGGCCGGGCGATTCGCCCGGCGGCCACGCGTTCTGGGCGCTCGTCGTCCTCCTCGTGACGGGCGTGATCGGGCGGTACTTCTACGCCTACGTGCCGCGCGCGGCGAACGGCCGCGAGCTCGAGCTCGCCGAGGTGAAGGCGCAGCTCGGGCAGGTGGAGGAGGAGTGGAACGAGGGCGAGCGGCGCTTCCGCGAGCACGCGCGCATGGAGATCCACGCGCTGATCGAGGCGCGGCAGTGGAAGGCGTCCTTCCTCGGTCGTGTCGCCGCGCTCTTCCGCGGCCAGCGGGGCCTGCACGACACGCTCCGCCGGCTCGAGGGGGAGGGGCGCGGGGAGGGGGTGCCGGAGGAGCAGGTGCGGGCGACGCTCGACCTCGCGCGCCGCGCGCACAGGACCGCGCTCATGGCCGCGCACTACGAGGACCTCCGCGCGATCCTCGGGACCTGGCGCTACCTCCACCGCTGGATCGCGCTGCTGATGGTCCTGCTCGTGATCCTCCACATCGTCCACGCGTTCCTCTACGGCGCGCTCTTCCTGGGAGGGGGCTCGCGGTGACCTTCAGGAACCCGCGCGCCTGGATCGCGATCGCGAGCGCCGCGGTCGTGCTCTACATGGGCGTCGGGTACGTCACGCGCACCTCGCCCGGGCCCCTCGCGACCGTGCACGAGCGCGAGAAGGACCTCGTCGGGATCGGCAGCTGCTCGAACTGCCACGGCGGCTGGCTGGGCAACATGACCGACTCGTGCGTCGAGTGCCACGGAGACATCGGAAGGCAGCTCGAGGAGCGCGGCGGTCTCCACGGCACGCTGCGGCCGGAGCTCGCGGTCCAGTGCGCGCGCTGCCACAGCGACCACCGCGGGACCGGATTCGCGATGGTCAACAAGCTGAGCTTCGCCGAGGCGGGCGTCCCGGACCGGGACAAGTTCGACCACGACACGATCGGCTACCTCATGCGCGGGAAGCACCTCGAGCAGACGTGCGACAAGTGCCACAAGAATGCCGACGTTGCCGTGCTTCCCGAGGGGGGGAAGCGCTTCCTCGGCCTCACGCAGGACTGCGCGGCCTGCCACGAGGACGTCCACAAGGGGACGATGGGGCAGGCGTGCGCCACGTGCCACGGCCAGGAGGCGTGGGATAGGCTCCACTCGGAGGGGCACGAGAAGCACTTGGCGCTCGTGGGGGGTCACGGGGACGTCGAATGCCGCACCTGCCACGCGCAGGGCGACCCGATCCACTCGCTCGAGGCGATCGGGGCGGGCCGCGAGCTCTTCCCGCGCGACTGCGAGCACTGCCACGAGTCGCCGCACCGCGGGGAGTTCACGGACGGGGTCGCGCTTCTCGTCTCGAAGACGCCCGGGGAGGGCTGCATCGCCTGCCTCGTCGCGGAGCACGTCGCGTTCAAGGACGAGAGCCACAAGCGGATGCCGCCGCAGCAGCACGCCTGCTCGGGGTTCCCGCTCGCGGCGCCCCATGACAAGGTCGCGTGCGAGAAGTGCCACACCGCGCCGAAGGGCAAGGAGGACACCTTCGCCGCGCGCTACCCCGGCCGCCGGGCCGACGACTGCAAGTCGTGCCACGAGGACATCCACAGGGGCCAGTTCGACGAGGGGCCCTTCGCGGCCGAGGGCTGCGTGGGATGCCACGACCGGCAGCACTGGGAGCCCCACGCGTTCGACGTCAAGAAGCACGAGCGCGCGAAGCTCCAGCTGACGGGACGGCACGCGACGATCGAGTGCAACGAGTGCCACGAGAAGCCGCCCGAGGAGGAGAAGCCCCGCGTCTTCCGCGGCACGCCGTCGATCTGCGACGCGTGCCACGAGGACGCGCACCAGGGCTACTTCGGCCGCTTCGCGAAGGAGCTCTCGAAGGACCCGGCCGGGACCTGCGCCCGCTGCCACATGACGACCGCGTTCAAGGACGTCCCCGCCGAGGGGTTCGACCACAAGCGGTGGACGGCGTTCCCGCTCGAGGGCGCGCATGCCCAGAGCTCGTGCGAGAGCTGCCACCGGCGGAGCGAGAGGCCCGACGCGAAGGGCCGCACGTTCGGGTGGATCGAGAAGCGGTACGGGAAGGTGAAGGGCTGCGTCACGTGCCACACGGACCCGCACCGCGGCGAGTTCGACAAGCCGGGGCTGCCCGTGAAGGTCGACGGCAAGGAGGGCTGCGTGCGCTGCCACGTGGAGACGTCCTTCCGCACCTTCCCGGACGGCTTCGACCACGGGAAGTGGACCGGGTTCGTCCTCGACGGCAAGCACGCGACGACGGGTTGCTCGTCCTGCCACGCGCCCCTGCGCAAGGCGGACAAGTTCGGCCGCACGTGGGGGAGAGCCAAGGGCTCGGCCTGCGCCGACTGCCACGAGGACCCGCACGCGGGCCAGTTCCTGATCGACGGCAGCATCGACTGCCACCGCTGCCACCGGAGCGCCGACGGCTTCAAGGATCTCGCGTTCCGGCACAACTTCGACTCGCGCTTCGCCCTCGGGAGGGCGCACGCCAACGTGCCGTGCGACAAGTGCCACAAGCCGGAGCGGATCGGCGACGTCGTCGTCATCCGGTACCGGCCGGTCCCGAGGGAGTGCGCGGATTGCCATACCCCGGACGAGCTGCTCCGGGCCAGGGGGAGGGACAGGTGAGCAACAAAGCAAGGGGTTCCGGGGCACCTCCCCAATCCCTATCGAGGGCGCTTCTCGCGCTCCTCCTCTGCGCCGCGGCGTTCGCGCAGGACCGTGCCCTCGAGCGCGTCGAGCTGCGCGTCAGCTCGATCGGCACGGATGCGGCGGTCACGGTCGACCGCGGCCGCTCGGACGGCCTCGCGATCGGCGACCGCGTGCTCTTCTACCCCGTCGGCGGGGGCACCTACACGGGCACCGTGCTGAGCGTCGACGACCGGAGCGCGGTCGTCGAGCTGCACGACCGCAAGGTCGTCCCCGCGGCCGGCACGCGCGGCGAGGTGCTCATCCCGCTGGAGAGGCTCGCGCGCGAGGAGAAGGAGGAGCGGGCGAAGGAGCAGGCGAAGGCGAAGCCGGTGCCGGAGCACCCGCCCTGGGAGAACAAGGACGAGGGCTTCACGCCGGACCAGCCCCTGCTCGCGAAGATGAAGCCCGTGCGCCCCGAGGACAGGCCGGGGCGGCTCTCGGGCCGCGCGTACTTCATCGGCGAAGCGATCCAGGGCAGCGAGGCCGACCTCGACAGCATCAACCTGCGCGGCGGGTTCGACGCGCTCTACGAGAACCTGATGGGGACGGGCGGCGACCTGCGGGTGAACGCCGAGCTCGACTACTTCACGAACGTGGACGACACCGAGGACATGAACCTCCTCGTCCGATGGTTCTCCTATGTGCACGGGGGCAACCGCTTCGAGTCCACGCGCTGGGAGGTCGGCCGGTTCCTCCAGTACGGCATGCCGGAGTTCGAGATCATCGACGGCGGCGAGTGGGGCCACCGGCGCACGAACGGCCACCGGTACGGCGTGAGCGCCGGGTTCATGCCCGAACTCGACCAGGACTTCCAGTCGTTCATCGACTTCCAGGCCGCGGCCTACTACCAGTGGGTCTCGGGTCCGCGCGAGGAGCTGACGGTGACCGTGGGGTTCCAGCAGACGTGGCACCAGGGGGACCTCGACCGCGACCTGCTCGTCGTGAAGTTCCGCCGGATGCCCATGAAGGGCTGGGATTTCACGGGCACGATCTGGCTCGACTTCTACACGAACGACGACAACATCAAGTCGGGAGTGGACGTCACGCAGGCGGTGCTCACGGCCAACAAGCGCTACCTCGACGGCAGCGGCTTCACCGTCACCTACCAGCACATCGAGTACCCCGAGCTGCTGCGCCAGGGCGAGTTCACGCCGATCACCGCGGCGGAGATCGCGGACAACCGCATGGACAAGCTCGCCACGAACTTCTGGTGGTGGGTGCGGGAGGGGGCGCAGGTCCACGGGTACGTGAGCGGCTGGATCGACGAGCAGGACGAGGGCGGCGCCGCGGAGCTCGGCATCGAGGTGCGCGACCTCCTCGTGCGGAACAGCCGCTTCGACATCACGGGCTTCGGGGGGATCGGCAACCACGAGTACACGGGCGGAGGCCGCATCTCGTACGGCCTCTACGAGGCGCGCGGGTTCTGGGAGGTCTTCTACGAGTACTCCCTTCACCACGAGTACGCCTTCCCGAACAACCTGGACGACATCCAGCAGCACAGGATCCGCGTGAGCGGAGGCCTCTACCTGCCGTCCGGCTTCGACGTGTCCTTCTACGTCGAGACGCGCGTCTGGGACGTCGAGTTCACATGGGTCCTGGGGCTGACGCTCCAGAAGAGCTTCTGAGGAGGCTATCGTGCGATTCCTCCGGACACACCCCTTCGCCCTCTCTCTCGGGCTCGCGGTCCTCGTGGCGGCCTGCGTCACCCGCGCGCCCAACAGCGGGGCGGTCCACCGCTGGTGGTCGGGCTTCGGGCCGGTCGTGGCCCACGACACGTTCCCCGCGGACTGCCAGCTCTGCCACGTCGGCGACCGATGGGACGAGGTGAAAAAGGACTTCCGCTTCGACCACGAGGCGGAGACGGGCTACCCGCTCGTCGGGGCGCACGCCCAGGCGAAGTGCCTCCGGTGCCACAACGACCGCGGCCCGATCTCGGTCTTCAACTCCCGCGGCTGCGCCGGCTGCCACGAGGACATCCACAACGGGGACCTCGGCCCGAACTGCACGAACTGCCACCAGCAGAACACCTGGGTGCCGATCCGCCAGATCGAGATGCACAACCGGACGCGCTTCCCGCTGACCGGCGCGCACCTCGAGGTCGCATGCAACCTGTGCCACCCCGGTGCCCGCGTCGGGAACTTCATGCCGACCGACACCGAGTGCCTCACGTGCCACCAGCGCGACCTCGCGGCGGCGCTCAACCCGCCGCACCTGACGCTCGGCTGGGTGAACAACTGCCAGAAGTGCCACATCACCACGAGGTGGGAGCACGCCCAGGTGAACCCGGCGTTCGGGACGCAGACGACGAAGTAGGGCCCCGGGCCCCCCCCGTTTCGCCGCCATTCGGGTCC
>JAKLKT010000185.1 GCA_023150495.1 Planctomycetota bacterium | reverse complement strand
CTCGCGACGGTCGGGGGCGTCGCCGGCGCCGCGCTCTTCGCCGGCGCGCTCCTCCTCCTCGGCCGGCGCGGCATCCGCGCGGCGAGGGAGGGGCTCCTCCCCCGCGCGGCCGCCTTCCTCGCGGCGCAGGTGACGGTCTTCCTCCTCGCGCACGACCTCCTCCTTGTCCCGCGCATCGACGAGTTCAAGTCGCCGCGGCCGGTCGCGGAGGAGCTCAACCGCTGGCCCGGCGAGGTCGCGGCCTACCCCGCGCACTTCTCGGGGGCCTACAACCTCTACTCGGGCCGGCTCAGGATCGAGGTCCTCGACGCGCCGGAGGAGGTCCTCGCGCACCTCGGGGGCCCGGGGCAGCGCCTCGTCCTGACGTCGCGCGAGCACTACGAGCGGGCGCCGAAAGGCGGCACACGCTCGCTCAAGGAGGCCCTCGGGGAGCGGTTCCGCACGACGCAGGTCGGCCGCGTCGGGCACCGCGAGATGCTCTTCCTCACGAACTACGCGCCGCCGCCGTAGCGGACGACGAGCGCATCAGGACGAGGATGCGCACGTAGGGCAGGCAGTTGAAGAGGTACCCCGCGATCATCACCGGATCGAGGCGGGAGCAGGCGTAGGCGAGGAGGAAGAGCCCGCCGACGAGCGAGAGGATCCAGAACGACCGCGGCAGCGTCGGCGTGCCGCGCCGCTCCGAGATCCACCACTGGAACACGTGGCGGAGGCTCCACATGATCGACCCGACGAGACCGATCGCGGCCCAGGCCGGCGGACCGACGCGCAGCCGGTCCTGGGCCCACACGGTCCACCCGACGAGCGCGAGGAGCGCCACCGCCCACGGCACGAGCTCCCGCCGCGAGGACTTCTCGCGGATCCGCATGTTCATGTACGCGATGACCGCGCCGGGGAGCACGCTCATCACGAACACGAGGTTGTGCCTGCCGATCGAGTAGACGAGCACGAAGCCGGCGCCCACGAGCGAGAGCACCCAGTAGCCCTTCGGCACGACGGGGCGGCCCGCCCGCTCGGACGCGATCCACTGGTAGATCACGCGACCGGCGAAGAGGGCCTGGCCGACGAACCCGACGACGAGAAGGACGGTTTCCATGGGCGCGGCAGAGAGTGTAAGCCCGTGTTGCCCCAAGGTTTAGAATCGGCAGGGGATCCGGGGACGAGCATGGAGCCGATCGAGCGCGCCCTTCGAAGGCCGGAGGCGTACCCGCCCCCCGTGCCCCCCCGCGTCGAGGTGAAGGAGACCCACGCCTCGCTCGTGTTCCTCGCGGGCGACCGCGCGTACAAGGTGAAGAAGCCCGTCCGCTACGCCTTCCTCGACTACTCGACGCTCGAACGGAGGAGACGCTTCTGCGAGGAGGAGGTGCGGCTCAACCGCCGGCTCGCGCCGTCGGTCTACCTCGGCGTCGCGCCGATCACCGCGGACGGGCGCGTTCGCGGCGAGGGCGATGCCGTCGAGTACGCGGTCGAGATGGTCCGGCTGCCGCAGGACCGGATGCTCGACGAGCTCCTCAAGCGCGGCGCGGTGACGGTGGCGGACGCGGAGCGGATCGCGGACGCCGTTGCCGAGTTCCACGCGCGGGCGGACCGGCACGGCAGCCAGCCGATCGACCACCTGCGGAGCAACCTCGACGACGCCGCGCGGTTCCTGCCGAGCTCGTGGCTCGCGTGGCTGCGCGAGGAGCACGAGCGCCTGCGGGCGGAGCTCTCGCCGCTCCTCGCGCGGCGGAAGGCCGTCGACGGACACGGCGACCTCCATGCCAGCAACGTCTGCATGACGGACCGCGGGATCGTGATCTACGACTGCATCGAGTTCGAGCCGCGCTTCCGGATCGAGGACGCGGCGGCGGAGATCGCGTTCCTCGCGATGGACTTCGAGCGGCACGGCGCGTGGGACCTCTCGCGCGCCTTCGTGCGTCGGTACGCGGAGCGGAGCGGCGATCGCGACGCGGAACGCCTGCTTCCGCTCTTCAAGCCCTACCGCGCGTGCGTGCGCGGGCTCGTGGAGTCATTGAGGGGGGCTCCGGGGGCAGGGGCCTACTTCCGGCTCGCGGTCTCGTACGGCCTCGGGACGTTCGCGATCCTCGTGTGCGGGCTCCCCGGGACGGGCAAGAGCACGTTTGCGCGCGAGGCGGCGCGGGCGTTCGACATGGAGCACCTCCGGAGCGACGAGATCCGGAAGGAGCTCCTCGGGATCGCGCCGACGGAGCACTGGAAGGGCGGCTTCCTCGAGGGCCCCTACGCGCCGGACATCACCGAGCTGACCTACAGGAAGATGAGGTTGAAGGCGGCGGCGCTGCTGCACGCGGGCCGTAGGGTCGTCGCGGACGCGACGTTCGCGCAGCGCGCATGGCGCGACGCGTTCGAGGCGGCGGCGCGGGATGCCGGAGCTCGTTGCGTGGTCGTCCACGTGACGTGCCCGGAGGAAGTCGTGCGTGCGCGGCTGGCCGTCCGCGCGGGCGACAAGACCGAGGTGAGCGACGCGGACTTCGCCGTGTACCTGAAGGCGAAGGAGACCTTCGAGCCCCCCGAAACCGCCTGCCCCGCGACCCCCGAAGCCGTAATAGATCAGCTCCTCCGGAGCCCTAAGTCGCTGTCGTAGCTGACTTTACGTCGGTCGACTGCGGCACGCGTGCCGCACCCGGAGGCTGGCGCGGGCGCCTAGACTGGGGCCGTGGACGCGCTCTCGCTGCACCGGCTCCAGTTCGCGTTCACCGCCGGGTTCCACTACCTCTTCCCGCAGCTCACGATGGGGCTCGCGCTCCTCATCGTCGTGCTGAAGACGCTCGCGCTGCGGAAGGGCGACGCCGTCTACGACCGCGCGGCGGTCTTCTGGGCGCGCATCTTCGGCATCAACTTCCTCATGGGCGTCGTGACCGGGATCCCGCTCGAGTTCGAGTTCGGGACCAACTGGGCGCGGTTCGCCGAGGCCGCGGGCGGCGTCATCGGGCAGACGCTCGCGATGGAGGGGACCTTCTCCTTCTTCCTCGAGTCCACGTTCCTCGGGCTCTTCCTCTACGGGCGGAAGCGGCTCTCCCCCCGCGGCCACTGGTGGGCCGCGTTCCTCGTCTTCCTCGGCTCGTGGCTCTCCGGGTACTTCATCGTCGCCACGAACGCGTGGATGCAGCACCCGGTCGGCTACGAGATCAGGGACGGCGAGATCGTGCTCACGAGCTTCACGGCCCTCCTCACGAACCCGTGGCTCATCCTCCAGTACTCCCACACGATGCTCGGCGCCGTCGTCACGGCGAGCTTCGTGATGGCGGGCACCGCCGCCTACTACCTCCTCGGCGGCCGCCACGAGGAGGAGGCGCGCGCGTTCCTGCGCGTCTCGGTGCCCGCGGGGCTCGCGGGCGCGCTGCTGCTCGCCTTCCCGACGGGCGACGGCCAGGCGAAGCTCGTCTACGAGCACCAGCCGGCGACGTTCGCCGCCATGGAGGGGCATTTCGAGACCTCCCCCCGCGCCCCCCTCGTTCTCATCGGACAGCCGGACATGGGGCGGCTCGAGCTCGACAACCCGCTCCACGTGCCCGGGATGCTCTCGTTCCTCACCCACTACCGCTTCACGGGCGAAATCAAGGGCCTCCGCGACTTCCCGCGCGAGGAGTGGCCCGACAACGTGCCGCTCCTCTACTACGCGTACCACATCATGGCGGGTCTCGGGACGATCTTTCTCGCCGCGATGGCGCTCGCCGCGTGGAAGCTCTGGCGCGGCACGCTGCACGCGTCGCGCGCGACGCTCTGGATCCTCCTGCTGCTCGTCCCGTTCCCCTACATCGCGAACACGGCCGGCTGGATGACGGCGGAGCTCGGCCGCCAGCCGTGGGTCATCCACGACCTCATGCGCACGCGCGACGCCGCGAGCGAGAACGTCTCCGAGGGCAACGTGCTCTTCACGCTCATCGGCTTCCTCGGCCTCTACGCGCTGCTCGCGCTGCTGTTCGCCGTCCTCGCCGGCCGCGAGGTCGAGAAGGGCCCGGCCGCCTGATGGACCTCCCGGCGCTCTGGTTCTGCCTCGTCTCGGGGATGCTCGCGTTCTACGTCGTCTTCGACGGCTTCGACATCGGCGCGGGGATCCTCCACCTGTTCGCCCGGCCCGACGAGCGCGAGCGGATCCGGGGGTCGCTCGGCCCCTACTGGCACGGCAACGTCGTCTGGCTGCTCGCCGCCGGCGGCACGCTCTACTTCGCGTTCCCCGCGGTCTACGCGCGCGCGTTCTCGGGCTTCTACCTGCCGCTGATGCTCGTGCTCTGGCTGCTCGTCTTCCGCGCGCTCGGCCTCGAGCTCGCGGAGCACGTGCACCACCGCGTGTGGAGGCCCTTCTGGGGCGTGTGCTTCGGCGTGTCGAGCCTCCTCCTCGCGGTCGTGTTCGGCGCGGCGCTCGGCAACGTGGTCCGCGGAGTGCCGCTCGACGCCGACGGCCGCTTCTTCGCGCCCTTCTGGACGCACTTCGGCACGGAGGGGAAGGTCGGCGTGCTCGACTGGTACACCGTGCTCGCGGGAGCCGTCGCGGCGCTCGTGCTCTCGTTCCACGGCGCCGCCTGGCTGGCGCACGATCAAGGGGGGGGCTGGGGGGCCGTGGCGCGGCGCCTCCACCGGCCGCTGGGCGTCGCGGTCGCGCTCTTGACCGCGGCGTCCTTCTGGGTGCAGCCGCACATCGTCGAGCGGCTGACGGAGCACCCGTGGGGCTTCGGCTTCCCGCTGCTCGCGATCGCCGGCTACCTCGGCGCGCGGCGGCTCCTCGACGCGGGCCACGCGGCGCGGGCGTTCCTCATGTCCTCCATGATGGTCGCGGCGCTCCTCGCGAGCGCGGTCTTCGGCCTCTACCCGTACCTCCTGCCGTCGAACACGGACCCCTCGCTCGGCCTCACGGCAGAGCGCACGGCGGCGCCCGACTACGGGCTCAGGATCGGCCTCCTCTGGTGGCTCCCCGGGATGGCGCTCGTCGCGGTCTACTTCACGGTGCTCTACCGGAAGTTCGCGCGCCGGGCGGTCCCGCGGCAGGAAGGTCCGTGACGGCGCGGTGAGTGGCCAGGGCGGGTCACGTGAACGCATCGGCGGCGACCGTTCCCCGACTCGCTGGCGGCTCTACGCCCTGGCGGCCCCCGGAGCGGTCCTGCTCTCCGGGTTCCTCGTCACGGTGTGGGCCCCGACAATCCTCCGCCTTCCGGTGTGGATCTGGATCGCCGCGGTCCTCGTCGCGATCCTCGCCGGCGTCGCGGCCCACCGGATCGGGGAGCCGGAAGGGCTCGCCATGGTGATCGCTGCGGTCAACCGGGCGGCCGCGGTGTTCTACGGCGTTCCGCTCCTGGGACTCGCGATCGCCCATCTCTGTTCGTAGCCCTACGCCGCCGCTTCCTTCATGATCGCGATGAGAGCCGCCTCGACCTCCTTCGCGACCTCCTTCAGCGCGGGGGTCCTGAAGATGTCGAGGAGCATCGTCGGCCGGATCGTCGCGAGGCGCGTGACGCCGTTGCCCGCCTCGTAGAGCGAGATGCGGCAGGGGAGCGCCGTCGAGATCTCGAGGTTCGTGTCGAGCACGCGCTTCGCCGCGACGGGGTTGCACACCTCGTAGACGCGGCACTCCTTCGCGAAGTCCTGCCCCTTCTCCTTGAGCTTCGCCTTGAGATCGTGCACGCCGAGCACGCCGAACTTGTGCGCGGCGCACGCCGCCTCGAGGTCCTTCGCGAGCCGGTCGAGCGGCTTCCTGGAATCGAACGTGATCAGCATGGTCTCCTCCTCTGCGGCCCTGAGCGGCTCCGTCCCCGCGCACGACGCGAGCGCGGGGAGTACGGAGAGGGCGACGGCGAACGGCGGGAACGGGTTCCATCGCGACCGCGCGCACCTGCGTGCAACCTGGTTCATGGGAAGGATCTCCTTCACTTGCCGACGGGGACCCGGACGCTCACGACGCCGCGCAGGTCGCCGGGCGAGAACCCCGTCGCGCGGTCGTCCGGGTAGCGCCGCGCGACCGCCTCTCTCACCGCCGGCGGGATCGTGTCGGGCGCGCCGTGGCAGGTCGTGCACATCTCCGCGAGCCGGACGACGCGCACGTAGCGCAGCTGGTAGCGCCCGCCCTCGCGCACGGAGAGACGTGCGGCGCACGGAGAGCCCCGTCTCCGCGCCGATCGCCCGCGCGATCGCGGGAGCGCGGTCGGCGCACACGTCGATCGCCTGCTCGGGCGGCCCCTTCGCGAGCGCCGCCTGGAGCTCCGTGAAGAGCGCGCCCATGAGCTTCGCCGCTGCGTCGGAGGCCCTCGCGCGGGCCGCCGCGACCTCGGCGTCGCCGGGAGCGCGGTCGCCGCACGCCGCGGCGGCGAGAAGGAGAATCGCGATACGCCTCATGCAGACATCCCTCCCCGCACGCTCCGCCGGTAGAGCCGGACGATGACGGCGCCGCCCGCGAGCACGAACGCGGCCGCGAGGATCCTCGGGTCGAGACCGAGGAGCTCCGGGAAGGTGTCCCGCGCGTCCGGAGCCTTCTCGAGCAGCGGCTTCACGGGGTCCCACGTGCGGAGGGGGTCCCACGCGTACCAGCCCCCGATCATCCCGGCCATGAAGGGCAGCGCGTCGAGCCTCCCGGAGCCGAGCGCGACCATCGACGTGCCGGGACAGTAGCCGCCGAGGTAGAAGCCGACGCCGAAGACGAAGCCTCCGACCGCCTGCCCGAGGTACATCGTTTCGGGGGTGAACGCCCTCGCCGTGTCGAAGCCGAAGAGCGAGAGGACAAGCATCCCCCCCATCGCGGCGAGGATCGCCGTCGGCATCACCTGCGGCACCGTGAAGTCGCGCAGCAGGAAGACGCCCGTGAGCTTCCGCGGGTTCGCGAGGCCGCCGTTCTCGAGGACGAAGCCGATCGCCGCCCCGATGAGGAGCCACGTGAGCCAGTCGGGCATCATGACCAGAGCCTCCGAAGGGCGGCCGCCGCGGCGAACCCGCCGAGAAACATCGCGCCCATGAAGACGTACGCGCCGACCGACATGCGGATGCCGCCGGTCACGGCGAGCCCGCTCGTGCACCCCGCCGCGAACCGGCTGCCGAGCATCACGAGTGCGCCGCCGATGAACGCCGCAGCCACGCGCTTCCCTCCCCCGAAGCCCCCTCCGGTCCCGAAGCGGCCGGCGAGGATCGAGCCCAGCCCGCCGCCGACGAGGAGGCCGAGGACCTCCCAGCTCATCCAGAAGTCGAGCTTCACGTCGCGGTCGCGGAGCCACCTCGCGACGGTCGCGAAGACGCGCGACGCGCCGAAGTAGTGGCCGGCGGCGAACGAGATCGTCACCGCCGCGCCGAGCGCCGCCCCCGCCACGTAGGGGTTCCAGTAGGGACGCCCCTTCTCCGGCCCGATCACGGCTTCTCCCCCATCGTGCGCGGCCAGTCGAGCTCCTCCCACTCTTTCATCGAGGCGTCGAACGCCTTGATCTCCTTGTAGCCGAGCCGGTCGAGCACCCAGTGGAGGTGCGCCGCCTGGTGGTACGAGTTGCAGTAGACGACGATCTCCTCGTCCGGCTTGAGCTCCCTGCCCGCGAGCTGCACCAGCGCCGCGCGCGCGGCCTTCTCGTCGAGGTAGCGACCTTCCTTGCCGACGAACGCGTCCCACGGGACGCACACCGCGCCGGGGAGGTGGCCGCCCTTCATCCCCTCCTTCGGCTTCACGCCCGTGTACTGCTCCACCGGGCGCGCGTCGAGCATCGGGAGCTTGCCGAGGCGGTCCTTCACCCACTCCGGCGAGACCACCTGCGGCTCGCGCCGGGCCTTGTACGTCTTCGTCGCGACGACGGGCGACGGTCCGGTCTCGAGCTCGCCCGCGAAGGCGTCCATGTGGCCGTCGAGGATCGACACCTTCTCGTGGCCGAGCTGCTTCAGCACATACCAGACGTATCCGCAGTTGCGCCCCTTCTTCTCGTCGTAGACGACGACGTGCGAGCTCCCGTCGATGCCCAGCGCGCCGAGCTTCGCGGCGAGCACGTCCGCGGGCGCGAGCTGCTTCTTCCCGGTGCGGAACTGCTCGAAGTCGACCCAGAGGGCGCCCTTCAGGTGACCCTTCTCGTAGAGCTCCTTGCTGCTTTGCACGTCGAGGATCACGACTTCGGCGCGGTGCTCACGGAGCCATTCCGGGGAAACGAGGGGGGGTGCGGGGGCCGCGCTGCACACGGCCGCGAGCAGAAGGAGCGGGACCAGACGCTTCACGACGACCTCCCGCCGCGCGCGGTCCTGCGGACGCACTCGAGGAGCCCGAGGACCTCGGGGCGCGCGACACGATAGAAGACCTGCGAACCGTCGCGCCGCGCCGCGAGGACGCCCTCGTGGCGCAGGCGCGCGAGCTGCTGCGAGACGGCGGGCTGCGGCGCGCCGCTCGCCTCGCAGAGCGAAGTGACGTTCTTCTCCCCCGCGTGCCCGAGGATCTCGAGCAGCCGCAGCCGCAGCGGGTGCGCGACAGCGCGAAGGACCCTCGCCGCATCCTCCAGCACTTCAAGGTGGATCTTGCGCGGGGTCATGAGGCGGACGGCTCCTTCCGCCGGGTCACGGCGTAGTAGGCAACGGGGATCACGATGAGCGTGAACGCCGTGGACGCGAGGACGCCGAAGATGAGGCTCCACGCGAGCCCCGAGAAGATCGGGTCGAGCGTGATCGGCCAGGCGCCGAGCATCGCCGCCGCCGCGGTCAGGAGGATCGGGCGGAAGCGATGGACACCGCTCTCGACGATCGCGGCGCGCAGCGGAAGGCCCTCGGCGAGGCCGCGGCGGATGAAATCGATGAGGATGATCGAGTTGCGGATCACGATGCCCGCGAGCGCGATCATCCCGATCATGCCCGTCGCCGTGAACCAGACCGGGTTCCCGAACCCTCCCACCTTCCCCGCGCCGAGGGCGTTCAGGAGCCAGAAGCCCGGGAAGATCCCGATCGCGCCGAGCGGGATCGAGAGCATGATCAGCAGCGGCATGAAGAACGACCGGGTCTCGACGACGAGCAGCACGTAGATCGCGACGAGCGCGCCCGCGAAGGCGAGCCCCAGGTCGCGGAAGACGTCCACGGTGATCTTCCACTCCCCCTCGCCGCTCCATCCGGCGGTGGCGCCCCCGGGCAGCGGGCCCTTCGCCTGCATCGCGAAGACGACCTCCGCCGGCGCGCGCCCCGCGATCTCGCCCGTCACGAAGACGGTCCGCTCGAGGTCCTTGTGGAAGACGGGCTCGTCCTCGGGGACGACGGCGAACCGGCCGAGCTCCGCGAGCGGCACCAGGTCGCCGGCGCTCCCCTTCACGGCGAGCCGGCCGAGCTCCTCGGCGCCGCTGCGCTGCTCTCTCGCGAGACGGAGCGCGAGCGGGAGCGGCTGCCGCTCGTCCGGCTCGTGGACCGTCGCGACGGCCTCGCCCCGGAGCGCCACGCCGAGCGTGCGCGCGACGTCGACGGTGTCGACGCCGTGGAGCGCGGCCTTCTCCTTGTCGAGGCGGTACTCGAGCCGGTCGTGCGGCTCGTCCGCCATCGTGTCGGTGTCGACGACGCCCTCCTCGGAGGCGAGGCGGCGCTCGAGCTCGCGCGCGGCGGCGACGAGGTCCCCGTAGGAGGTCGACGCGCTGCCGCGGACCTCAGCGACCAGCGTGGCGAGAACAGGGGGGCCGGGGGGGACTTCGACGATCTTCAGCCGCGCGCCCGCGCCCGCCGCGATCGCCTCGAGGTCGCGCCGCAGGCGCAGCGCGATCTCGTGGCTCTGCTGCTCGCGGCGCCCCTTCTTCACGAGGTTCACCCGGATGTCGGCGAGGTTCTCCGCCCTGCGGAAGGAATAGTGGCGCACGAGGCCGTTGAAGTCGATCGGGCTCGGGACGCCGACGTAGGATTCGTAGTCGGTCACCTCGGGCACCGTGGCGAGGTAGCGCTCGAAACCGGCGACCGCCTTGTCCGTGGCCTCGAGCGTCGATCCCTCGGGGAGGTCGAGGACCAGCTGCAGCTCGCTCTTGTTGTCGTACGGGAGCATCTTGAGCGGCACGGCTCCCGTGAGCGCGATCCCGCCCGAGAGCCCGAGGCCCGCGAGGATCGCCCCGAGCAGCGCCCAGCGCGCCCACCGCCGGTCGAGGAAGAACCCCATGCCCCGCCGGTACGCGCGCGCGACGGCGCCCTCGCCCTCCGGGACGTCCGCGTCCGCGTGCCGGCCGTGGAGCGGCTTCAGCAGGTGGTACGCCATCCACGGCGTGACCGTGAAGGCGACGAGCATGCTCATCGCCATCGCCACCGGCACGTTGATCGCCATGGGGCGCATGTAGGGCCCCATCATCCCGGTGATGAAGAGCATCGGGAGGAAGGAGAGGATCACCGCGAGAGTCGCGTAGATGACCGGGGGCCGCACCTCGTTCACCGCGAAGAGGACGTCGTCCAGGGGCTTCCGCCGCGCGCGCCGGAAGTGGCGGTGGATGTTCTCGACGTCCACGATCGGGTCGTCGCAGACGAGGCCGAGGACGAGGACGAGCGCGAAGAGCGTGACCCGGTTGATCGAGTAGCCCGCGAGCAGGTTCAGGAGTAGCGTGAGGGCGAACGCGATCGGCACCGCCGCCGCGACGATCAACCCCTCCCGCCAGCCCAGCGCGTAGGCGACGAGACCGATCACGGTGACGATCGCGAGGAGCAGGTGGCCGAGCAGCTCGTCCACCTTCTCGTCGGCGGTCGCGCCGTAGTCGCGGGTGACGAGGAGGCGCACGTCGTCGGGCAGCACGTCGCGCTCGAGCCGCCGCGCCTCGGCGAGGACGCGCTCGGCCACGCGCACGGCGTTGGTCCCCTTCTTTTTCGAGAGGGAGAGCGTCACCGCCGGGACCGCCGTGCCCGGCGCGATCCCCTCGGGCGCGCCCTCCGGCCCGAAGGCGAGCCGCACGCGCCCGGCCGGCTCCTCCGGCCCGTCGGTCACCTTCGCGACATCGCGGAGGTACACGGGGCGGCCCGCGTGGACCCCCACCACGAGAAGCTCCACCTCCCCGCGGTCGCCGAGGAACGGGCCTGCGACGACGCCGTAGCGCCGGTCCGCGCGGTCGAAGGCGCCCGCGGAGACCGCCGCGTCGGCGGCATGGAGCGCGCGCGCGACCTCGAGCGGCGACAGTCCGTAGCCGGCGATCGCCTCGGGGTCGAGCTCCACGCGGACCTCCCGCCGCCGCCCGCCGAGGATCTCGGTCCTCGAGAGGTCGGGCAGCGCGTCGAGGCGCGCCGCCATCTCCTCGGCCACGCGCCGCAGGGCGTCGTCGCCCGCGGCCGCAGACCAGAGGGTGAGCGCGACGACGGGCACGTCGTCGATCTCGACGGGCTTCACGACCCAGCCCGTGACTCCCGGGGGCACGAGGTCGCGGTTCGCGTCGATGCGGCTCTGCAGCCGGATGAGCGCGCGCTCGCGGTCCTCGCCGACGACGAAGCGGACCGTCACGACCGCGCCGTCGCGCCGGGAGATCGAGTAGACGTGCTCGACGCCGTCGACCTGCCAGAGCAGCTTCTCGAGGGGCGTGGAGACGAGCTTCTCCACCTCCTCGGCGGAGGCGCCCGGGAAGGAGACGAGCACGTCCGCGGTCGGCACGACGATCTGCGGCTCCTCCTCTCGCGGCGTTGCGAGGACCGCGACGGCGCCGGCCGCGGCGGAGACGACGAGGAGGAGGAGCGACAGCGGCCCCGTCACGAACGCGCGGACGATCCGCTGGACGATGCCCTCGCGCGCGACCGGGTCGCTCACGACCTGGCCTCCCTTAGCCCGATCTCCTCGCCGCCGCGGAGGCCGGAGAGGACCTCCACGGCCCCGCCCGGGAGCGGCCGGCCCGTCGTCACGTAGCGGCGGACCCAGCGGCCCTGCTCGTTCACGACGACGGTCTGGAGCTGGCCCACGCGCACGATCGCGCCGAGGGGGATCCGCACGATCTCGCGCTCGCCGACCGGCAGGCGCAGCCGGCCGAACATGCCCGGGTAGAGGCCGTCGGCCGGGGGAAGGTCGATCCGCGCGCGGAAGGTCCTGCTGCGGGGATCGGCCGCCGGGATGACCTCCGAGACTATGCCCTCGACGGTCGCGCCTGCGGCCGGGATCTCCACGCCGAGCGCCGCGCCCGCGCGGACGCGCGCGACGAGCCCCTCGCGAACCTCCGCCTCGAAGCGGAGGGACTTCTGGTCGAGGAGGACGAGGAGCGGGCGGCCGGGCAGCGCGAGGTCGCCCACCTCGACGAGCCGCTCGGTCACGACGCCGTCGAGCGGCGCCGCGATCTCGGCGTAGCCGACGGCGACCTCCGCCTCGGTCACGACGTTCCTCGCGCCCTGGATCTGCGCCTCGGCGGCGGCGATGGCGGCGGCGGCGTCCGCCACGCCCGCCTCCGCCTCGAGGAACGACGCCTCCGCGTCCTCGATCTGCTGCTCGGTGGCGGCCCCGCCGCGGTGGAGCTGCTGCACGCGCTCGAACCGCGCCTTCGCCTGCGCGAGGAGCGCGTCCACGCGCG
>JAKLKT010000184.1 GCA_023150495.1 Planctomycetota bacterium | reverse complement strand
CGCGGGACCTCGGCCTTGCCGGGGGCGACGCGCTCGCCGCCGAAGACGCCGGCCGCGTAGAGCACGATCGCGACGGCGAACGCGAGAAAGAGGGCGGCCTTCATCCAGCGCGTCATCGTTCCACCTCCGCCCGTCCCAGGGAGCGCGCGGCGTCGATCTGCGCGCCCTCGACGTCGAGCGCCGCCCGGATCCTCGCCGTCCGCGCCTGCGTCCTCGCGGCCTCCGCCTCGAGGTAGCGCGTCACCGTGGCGGTGCCGCCGCGGTACTGCTTCTCCACGAGATCGAGGCCCTCCTCGCTCGCCCCGACCGCCTGCGACGCGACGTCGAGCCGCGCCCGCGACTCCTCGAGCCGGAGGTAGGCCGTCTCGACATCCTGCGCGACCGCGAGGAGCGCGCGCCGATCCGCCTCCTCGACGTGATCGAGGACCGCCTGCGCGGCGCGGACGCCGGCGCGCTTCCGCCCGCCGTCGTAGAGGTCGTAGGAGAGCGCGAGGCCGACGAGCCAGTTGCCGCCGTCCTCCGCGAACCCCCACTGCTCGTCGTCGCCGTACCAGCGCGCCTCGAGGTCGAGGCTCGGCGAGTAGGCGCGCCGCGCGCTCTCGACCTCGATCCGCGCACGCTCCACGGCGCGCCGCGCCGCCGCGACCTCGCCCCGGTGCGTGTACGCGACCGCGAGCGCCTCGGGCACGGTCGCCGGAAGATCGCGCACCGGATAGGCCTCGTCGGCCACCTCGAGCGGCATGCCGTCCGGCCACGCGAGGAGCCGCCGCAGCGCGACCGTCGCGAGGCGCTGCGCCACGTCGGTCCGGATCCGCCGCTCCCTCGCCTCGGCGAGGCGCACCTCGAGCGAGAGGAGGTCGCTCCGGAGCGACTGGCCGCTGTCCACCCGCACGCGCGTCTCGTCGACCTGGGCCACCACCGACCGGATCGACGCCTCGTCGGCCGCCTCCAGCTCGCGAGCCGCGCGCACGTCGAGGATCGCCGCGAGGACGCCCGCGACGAGGCCGTTGCGCACGGCCTCGCGCTCCGCCTCCGCCGCCGCGACCCCGCTCTCCGACGCCCAGATGCCGAGGCGGTCGCGGCCGCCGCGCCAGAGGTTCCAGCGCAGGGTCGTCCCGACCTCCCAGTTGCCGAAGGTCCCGGGATCGTTGAAGTTCACACCCGGGGGCAGGTCGCGGGCGTCGATCGTCTTGAAGAGGTACGCGGACGGCGCGTCGCCGCCGAGGTAGGAGAGATCGGCCCCCAGCACGGGCCGCAGCGCCGCGTGCGCGGCGTCGAGGCTCGCGAGCCCCAACTCGACCCGGGCGGCAGCCTCCTTCAGGTCCGGGTTGCGCCCGATCGCGATCCGGACCGCCTCGGCGGCGGTCAGCGGCCCTGCGGCGGGGTCGGGGAGGGGCCCTTGGACCTCGGCCGAGACCGGCTCCGGGGGCGCCGGCACCGTGAACTGCTCGCGGCTCGCGCATCCGGAGGCCGCGACCACGAGAGCCATATATCGCAATATATGCACGAGTGCATACGATATGCACCTCGCGTGCCCGAGCGCAGGTTCCGACGATCCCGGCGGCACGCGGGATGTCCCCGCGCCAACCTCCGCGGAGGCTTCCCCGCGGCGGTGCTCCTCCCGGGGGTCGGCGGCGCAAGGGCCTCCCGTTTGCTACCCTGCGCCGGGATGCGGACGGCGGTGCTGATCCTCCTCTTGGGAGCGGCGGCGGGCGCGCAGTCCGCCGGGGATCCCGGCGCGGGGCCCGGGGTGGCGGACCTCGCGAGGAGGAATGCCGACCTCGAGGACCGGGTGCGGAGGCTCGAGGCGGCGGCCCTCGAGGAGGATGTACGCAACTATCTCGATGCGACGGAAGCGGTGCAGGGCGGCGACGGCGTCCTGCCCGGCGGCCGGGCGCTGCGCGTGTCAGGCGAGGTGAGGATCCGCTGGGAGCTCCAGGACCATCTCTACTCCCCCACGGACCCCGATGCGGAGAACAGCTTCAACTTCGCGCACATGCGGACGCGGCTGCGCTTCGACGTCGACGTCGTCGAGAACGTGGCCGCGGTCGTCGAGTTCCAGGACGTGCGGACGCTCGGCGAGGAGGGCTCCACCACGGCCGACACGCAGGGCGTCGACATCAAGCGCGCCGAGATGATCTTCCGGCAGATCCTCGGCGAGCCGCTCATGGTCGAGGCGGGTCGCTTCGTCATGGCCTACGGCGACCACCGCCTGATCGGCGACCTCGAGTGGTTCGACCAGGGCCGCACCTACGACGGCATCCGCGGCCGCTACGAGAAGGGCGACTTCTGGATCGACGGGTTCTGGGTCGTCGTCCGGCAGACGATCCCCGCGGACGACAGCCAGAACTTCGGGGGGCTCTACGGCCATTGGAAGTGGCTCGAGGCGTACGCGCTCCTGCTCATGGACCACAGCGCGCTCGCGGGCGAGGCCGGCACGGGCCACACGGATCTCGTGACGCTCGGCCTGCGCGCGGCGCGCGAGAGCGGTCGATGGAAGTACACGGCCGAGGCCGCGTTCCAGGCGGGCGACGTGCGGGGCGACGACATCTCCGCCTTCGCGGTCGCCGCCTGGCTCCGCTACACGCTCTCCGAGACCGGCTGGAAGCCGCAGGTGATCGTCGAGTTCGACTACGCGAGCGGCGACGACGACCCGGCGGACGGCGACAACGGCCAGATGCAGACGCTCTTCCCGACGAACCACATGTGGTACGGCTACGCCGACCTCGTCGGATGGAGCAACATCATCGACCTCCGGCTCGCGCTCTCCGCGACGCCCCGGGAGACGATCACGATCACGGTCGAGTACCACCACTTCCGCAGGCCGGAGGACCGGGGCGCGTGGATCAACGCCGGCGGCGCGGTCGTCCGACCCGGCGCGATCGGCGTCTCGAACCACCTCGGCGACGAGATCGACTTCACGTTCACGTGGAAGCCCGTGAAGCAGGTGTCGTTCCTCCTCGGCTGGTCGATCTTCTTCCCCGGCGGCTTCGTGGAGGACACGGGCGAGAGCCCGGTCTCGAACTTCGCCTACGTGCAGGGCCGCGTGACGTTCTGAAGAAAGGGAGGGGCCCCGGGGAGGGGGCCGCTCATCTCGCCTCGAACCGGCGCGGATCGAACGGTCCTGCCGCGCGTCGGCCGAGGATCACCTGCGCCGCGAGCCTCCCGACGGCCCACGCGGAGGTCATCCCGTGGCCGCCGAGCGCGCCGACCCAGAAGAGGCCCTTCACCCGCGGGTCGGGGCCGATGAGGAAGCGCTCGTCCTTCGCGAACGTGCGGAGACACGCCCAGCCCGGACCGAGTCGCCACTCGCCGAGAACGCCGAAGACGTCGGCGACCTTCCGCGCGAGTTCGTCGCGGCGCGCCGGGTCCACCTCGGGCTCCGCGGGGTCGTGCGGCTCCGCGTCGCAGGGGGAGAGGAGCATCCCTTCGCCCTCGGGGCGGAAGTAGACGCCCTTCTCCTCGTTCCACACGAAGGGCCAGGCGCGACCCTCGGGCCGGTCGATCCCGCCGCGGAAGAGATGCCGGCGGCGCGGCTCGATCGCGATCCCCCGGCTCCCGGCGAGTTCCGCGACCTCGCCCGCCCACGCGCCCGCCGCGACGACGAGCGTCCGCGTCGCGATCTTCCGCTTCGTCGTCTCGACGCCCTCGATCCGGCCGCGCGACGTGCGCACGGCGGTCACCCGCTCTCCGAAGCCGAACGAGACGCCCCTCCCCCGGGCCCCCTCCAGGAAGACGGCGAGGAGCGCCTGAGGGTCGATCACCGCGTCGTCCGGGTCGTAGAGCGCCCTTCCCTCGAGCCCCTTCACGATTTGGGACGCGTCGAGCACACGCGCGTTCGGCCCCGCGGCGAGGCGGGAGATGCCGCGGCCGAGGATGAGCGAGCCGGTGCGCCGGATCGAGCCGGGGACCTCGCGGAGCGCCCGCCGCGCCGCCCTCGCGCCGCGCTGGAGCAGAGCCGCGATCTCGGGGTCGTCGGACGACTGCCTCAGGAGCCCCGCGTTCCTGCCCGAGGCCTGCATCCCGGCAGCCGCCTCCTTCTCGAGAACGACGATGCCCCTGCTGCCCCGGCGCGCAAGGTGGTACGCGGTCGAGACCCCCGCGAAGCCGGCGCCGACGATGACGGTGTCCACCGCAACGCTATCGTTGCACGCGGTCGAAGAAACGCGCGGAGGCGAATCGCCGCATGCACGCGGGTGTCTAATGGGAGCATGCGCGGTCGGCTCTTCGCCTTCGCGCTCGTCGCTTGCATGGCCGTGACCGGCTACCTGCTGTGGAGCATGCGCGACGACGGAACGTCGGGCCGCGCGCCCGGTCACGAGCCCGAGTCGGCCGGGCTCGCGGCGCCGCCCTCGCCTCCGGTGCCGGCGGCGGAGGAGCCGGTCGACGAGCGTGCGCCGGAGCCGTCGCCGTTGACGCTCCCGCCGATGCCGCGGAGCGATCCGCCCGGCCCGGGATCCATGATCGGCTTCGTGCGCTCGAGCCGCGGCGATCCGGTCCTCGACGCCGAGGTGACGGTCACGCCGCTCGACGCGAAGTCCCCCGCCACCTCGGCGCGGCCCGACGCGCAGGGCTTCGTCCGCGTCGACGGCCTGCCCGCGGGCGTGTACAGGCTCGATGTCGCGCACCCCGACTTCGCATCGCGCTCGCGGCACTTCACGATCCCCGAGGGCGGCGGCGCGGGCCCCTTCGACATCGTCCTCGTCGAGGGGGGCGCGCTGCGCGTCCGCGTGCTCGGGGCCTACGGCGCCGCGCTCTTGGGAGAGGACGTGAGGGTCTCGCGGGGCGACGGCGTGTACGACGGCGCGGACCTCGGAAGGAGGCGCACCGACGCCCTCGGCGAGGCGATCTTCGCGCACCTGCTGCCGGGCGACTACCGGGTACGTCGTCCAGGCGAGGGCGGCGCCTCGGAAGAGATGCGCATGGCGACCGTCGTTCCGGGCAAGGTGGTCGATGTCGTGTTCGAGATCTCGTGCGGTCTTTCGGGCACGCTCCTCGGGCCCGACGGCCGCCCGCTCGCGGGAGCCGTCGTGCGGCTCACGCCCGCGGACTTCGGCGCGGAAGGCTACCGGAACGTGGAGGCCCGGACGAACGACGAGGGCCTCTTCGAGCTGCGCGGTTTCGCCGCGGGCAGCCATCGCCCGAACGTGCAGGTCCTGCCTCGCCGGGAAGAGGGGCAGGCGCCCGCGCCCGGATATCTCGTCAGCCTCCCGGTGCTCGACTTCGCGCCGGGCCAGGTGCGCACCGAGATGCTGCGCGTCCCGGCGACGGTGCTCGCCGGCAGGATCACGCGCGCGGATACCGGCGAGGCGCTCCGCGGCGATGAGGTGCAGATCTCGGCCCACGGGGTCGAGGTCGCGGAGGGCAAGGCCCCCGTGCAGAAGGGCGACCTCAGCATGGCGTGGGCGGACGACCTCGGCCGCTTCAGGTTCACGGGCCTCGCGCCCGGCCACTACCAGATCTGGGTGTTCCCGATCGGGATCAAGGACCTCTCCCCGCTCACGCGCATCGTGGACTTCACCGCCGCGGGCACGCTCGAGGGAATCGACTTCGCGCTCAAGAGCCGGAGGATCGGCCGCGTCCGCCTGCGCGTGCTCGAGCCCGACGGGACCCCGGCGCCCGGCGTGTCGTTCGGCGTCCTCTTCAACGGGGAGGCGTCGGTGTCGCTCAACCCCCTTCGCGTGCGGGACGGCACCTACGACCTGGAGGTCGAGGCCGGGACGCGGCGGATCTCGGTCTACCGGAAAGGGTTCCGGCCGCTTGAAATCGAGGTCCAAGTGCCATCGGAAGGGATGGCGGAGCAGGAGGTTCGACTCGTTCCGGAGTAGACGAAACCGCGCCTGCGGCCGCGGTCTTTCCCCCACCTGACCCCGGGCAGGCCGAATACCGACCGAACGATCGTTCGGTACACTTCTTGAAGGGCGACCGGCCATGGCGGAACGGATGCACTCTTGGCGGATGACGGCGGCAGGCAAGCCGCTCAAACTGGAGGAGACCGCGCTCCCCTCGCCCGGGCCCGGCGAGGTCCTGCTGCGCGTGCGCGCCTGCGGCCTCTGCCACACGGACGTGGGCTACCTCTACGGAGGCGTGCGGCCGAACGCCCCGCTGCCGCTCACGCTCGGCCACGAGATCGTGGGCGACGCGATCGCGTCCGGAAAGGGCGCGGAGGATCTCGCCGGCAAGACCTTCATCGTGCCTTCGGTGATGCCGTGCGGCGAGTGCGACCTCTGCAGGCGCGGACGGGGCAACATCTGCCGCGCCCAGAAGATGCCCGGCAACGACTTCCAGGGCGGCTTCGCCTCCCACTTCGTCGCGCCGGCGCGGTTCCTCTGCCCGGTGCCGAAGGGGACGCGCGACGTCGAGGACCTCGCGATC
>JAKLKT010000183.1 GCA_023150495.1 Planctomycetota bacterium | reverse complement strand
GAGCCCGGGCGAGATGTTCGACGGCCCGGGCGTGCTCGCCCGACCGGTAGAGCGCGGCCCCGAGCACATGGAGCGCCCAGCCGTCCTCCGGCTGCAGCTCGGCCGCGCGCCCGGCCCAGCGGAGGGCGCGCGCGACGTCCCCGCCGGGGTGGCGCACGATGAACCAGGCGCGCTTCCTCATCAGGACCGGGTCCTCGCGAAGCTCCGCCGCGAGGCCGAGCGCGTGCGCGCGCACCGCGTCGTCCGGCGTCGTGGACCGGATCCGCTCCGCGATTTCGTCCGCGAGGAGGAGCTCGCCGGCGATCTTCTCGACGAGGCCATGCGCCTCGATCGCGATCCGGTTGTCCGGCCCGAGCAGGTCGGCGAAGCGCAGCCGCTCCTCGCGCGTGAAGTCCCGGAGGAGCCGCTCGCCCGCGACCCGCAGGAGATCGTCCGGGGCCACGTGCCAGATCCGCGCTGTCCCGTCGAGGGAGGCCGTCACCAGCGACCTGCCGTCCGGGGAGAAGGCCGCCGAGGTCACGGCACTCGCATGGCCGCGCAGGACGAGGAGCTCCGTTCCGTCGAGCCCGTAGATGCGGGCTGTCCCGTCGAGGTTCGCGGTCGCGAAAGTCCTTCCGTCGGGCGAGAAGGCCGCGTCGACCGCCCCGAGCGAGGGGCCCTGGCATGTGGCGAGCAGCTTCCCGTCGGCCTGCCAGAGGTACGCCTTCGGGTCGCCGCTCGTCGTCACGAACCGCTCGCCGTCGGGCGAGAAGGCCGCGCGCCTCATGTGGCCCTCGTGACGGACGGACACGAGCAGCCTCCCGTCGAGGCTCCACACGCGTGCGAGGCCGTCCCGGCAGGAGGTGAGGATCCTCTGGCCATCCGGCGAGAAGGTCGCGCACTTGACCCACTCGTGGGGATGGCGGAAGGCACGGAGGAAACGGCCGTCACTCTCCCAGAGCCGGGCCTCGCCGTCGTCCGCCGCCGTGACGATCCTGCGGCCGTCGCGCGAGAACTCCGCGTGCAGGATCTTCGCCTCGTGGCCCGTCAGCGCGGCGACCTCCGTTCCGTCCGTGCGCCACAGCCTCGCGATCGGCCCGGACGCGGCGAGAACCAGGTCGCCCGAAGGAGAGAGCTTCGCCGAGGAGACGGGCCCGTCCTGCGGCAACACGATCTCCGCGGTCCCGTCCGCGCGCCACACACGCGCCGTGCCGTCCGCCGATGCCGTCACGATGCGGCTCCCGTCGACCGAGAACGAGACATCCCACAGGTCGCTCTCGTGCCCGCGGAGGACGGCGCCCTCGGCACGCCCGGGCTCCCAGACCCGAACGGTCCCGTCCTTGGATGCCGTGGCGATGAATCGACCATCCGGCGACTGGGCGGCGTCGCTGACCGCGGACGTGTGCCCGCGGAGGACGAGGATCTGCCTGCCCTCGACGGACCAGAGGGTGGCCTGGAACCCCCAGCCCTCCGCGACGAGAACCTGCGTGTCGTTCGCGCAGAAGCGCGCGCGCACGCCCCCCCGCGCGAGGGGCGCGATCACCTGCCCGTCGAGATCCAGGACCGCTGCCGCGGCACCGAGATGGGCAATCCGGTCACCCCCCCGCGAGAACGCGAGGCCATAGTTGCCCGGCGGCCGCCTCAACATCCGGACCAGGTTCCCGTGCGTGCCCCAGATGCGTATCGACCCGTCGCCGGACGCGCTGGCGACACGCTTGCCGTCCGGCGAGAACGCGACCCTCCACACCCAGTCCTCGTGGACAAAGGTCCGGAGCAGCTCTCCCTCCGCGGTCCAGAGGCGCGCCGTCCGGTCGTGCGACGCGGTCGCGATCGCCCGCCCATCCGGCGAGAACGCGGCGTCCACGACGCTCCCCTCGTGCCCTTCGAGGATGGCGATGACGTTTCCGGCAAGGTCCCACACGCGCGCGGTGCGATCCCCGGACGCCGTCAGGATGCGGTCGCCCGCGGGGGAGAACGCGGCGCACGTCACCGGCTGGTCGTGGAGTGGGAACGAGCCGACCAGCTTCCAGTCCGTGTCCCAGAGCCGGATGGTGGCACCGTCGGCGCTCATGAGGATGTCGCCGCCGGGCGAGAAGGCGACGCTGCAGACGCTTTCGTCGTGCGGCAGGATCGCGACCGAGGTCGACCGGTTGATCGCATCGTGCAGCCGCGTGAGCGTCTCCCGCAGGGGCTCCACGCGCGTCGCCTCGCGGGCGAGCAGGAGCGAGAGCATGGGGTCCGCGTCAAGCTCGGCGGCGGCCGCGCCGGCGAGGGCAAGCGCGCGCGTGTGCCGGAGCGCCGCATCCTTCGCGTCGCGCTCGCGTTCCGTCTCGACGAGCGCGCGCGACGTCTTCCGCAGCAGGTGCGACGTGACGGCGAGGCCCGCGGCGAGCAGGACGAAGATCGCGACCACGCTCGCGGCGAGCGCGGGGCTGCGCTCGGCCCACCGGCGCAGTCTCAGCAGGGGGCCCGGGGGACGGGCCCGGATCGGGAGCCGCTCCCGCGCGCGGCGCAGGTCCTCCGCGAAGTCGATCGCCGTCCGGTAGCGCCGCTCCCGCTCCTTGCTGAGCGCGGTCTCGACGACCACGGCGAGCTCCGGCGGCACCGCGGGGTTGAGCTTCCGGAGGCGCGGCGGCTCGCGCGTGAGGATCTCGTGGCAGAGCGCCTGGAGCGTCGGCGCGTCGAACGGCCGCCGCAGCGCGAGGCACTCGAAGAGCACGACGCCGAGCGAGTAGACGTCCGTCCGCCGGTCCACCTCCTTCACCGCGATCTGCTCCGGCGACATGTAGACGGGCGTGCCGAGCAGCGTGCCCGTCCGCGTGAGGTTTCCGCTCTCGACGTCGCGCGCGAGGCCGAAGTCGAGGACCACCGGCGTGCCGGACGGCGTGACCATGAGATTCCCGGGCTTGATGTCCCGGTGCACGAGCCCCTTCTCGTGCGCGACGTGGAGCGCGCGTGCCGCCCGCTCGACGAGCAGGCACGCGCGGTCGATATCCGTGCGCCCGCCCGCGCCCGCGGGGACATCGACGCCCGAGGACTCGGGATCCGGCTCCGGGAGGCGCACAACGGAGGAGCGCGCGCCGCTCGACGCACTTGCGTCCCTCCCGCGCGCCTCCGCGATCAGGTCCGCGAGCGTGCGCCCCTCGACGTGCCGCATCGCGATGAACGACGTGCTGCCGAGGATGCCCGCCTCGTACACCGGGCAGATCCCGGGATGGTCGAGACGCGCCGCGACCTCGACCTCGCGCCGGAAGCGCCGCACGGCGCCGATCGTCTCGGCGATGCCCGCGGCGTCGACGAGCCCCTGGATCTCCGTCCCGAACGCCGCGTGCGGCGCGAGCACCTTGAGCGCGACCTTCCGGCCGAGCCGCGTGTCCGTCGCGAGATAGACGACCCCCTGCGCGCCGCGGCCGAGCTCGCGCTCGAGGCGGTAGGGCCCGAGCTCGCCGCCGCTCCCCGGCCGGGCGCGGGTCTGCGCGAGGAGCGAGAGCACCTCGACGGTCTCGGGGTCCGCGTCGCCGCCGCGTGCGAGGAGGAACTCCTCCGGCGTGCCCCCGGACCCCCCCTCGATGTGCCGGAGGAAGTCCTCGACGATCGCGGTCAGGCGCTCCGGCGTTCCCGCCATGGGCTCGTGTCCAAGAATAGCGGCTTTGTCGGCCGGATGTTCCACCGGGGTTGTTCCCGCCGCGCGCCCCGGGCGCTACCTTGGCGGGAAATGGACGTCCCGGGGCGGGCGGGGTTCGAGGAGCAGGTCCTCCGGCTGCGGGGCCGGCTGTCCCTCTGGATCTCGCTCCGGATGGGGCCGCTGCTGCGCGCGCGCGTGTCGGAGGAGGACGTGTTCCAGGAGACGCTCCTCGAGGCGTGCCGGAGCTACGGGACGTTCCGCGAGGACGGGGAGGACTCGTTCCGGCGGTGGCTCTTCTCGGTCGCGGAGAACCGGATCAAGGACCTGCACAAGTACCACGCGGCGCAGCGGCGCCACCCGCAGCGCGAGGCGCCGACGGACTCGGAGCGCGCGATGCTCGACCGGCTGTCGGCGGGCCTGCCGACGCCGTCGTCGCACGTGCGCCGGAAGGAGCTGGTCGAGCTTCTCACGGGCGGGATCGCGAAGCTGCCGGCGCCGGAGCGCGAGGTGCTCGAACTGCGTGCGCTCGAGGACCTGTCGTTCAAGGAGGTCGCCGCGCGGACGGGCCGGAGCGAGGCGTCCGCGGCCGCGCTCTACGCGAAGGCGATGCTCGCGCTCAAGCGCGAGCTTCGCGCGTAGGGAAGCGGCCCCCCTGGTACCTTCACTCGCCGAGCGTCTGTAGCACGTCGCCGACGACCAGGAGCAGCGAATCGGTCTCGACGTCGTCGAGCCTCCGGAGCCGCTCGAGCAGCCGGACCTCGAGCGCGAGGACCTTGAGGAGCTTCCCGGCGACGTGCGGCTTGCCGTCCTCGATCTTGTCGATGGCGAGCTTGAGCTGGAGGTTCAACCCCCGGCCGATCCGGCCGAGGTCGAGCCGGTCCACCTGGTCCATGAGCATCGAGACCTGCGTCGCGGGGGTCGGGCGGAGCACGAAGGGCTGGAGCACGGTCGATCCCGCCGGGAAGAAGTTCCCGCAGATCCAGCCGGTGTCGCTGATGCTTGCGAAGCCGGCCTGCTTCGCGCCCTCCGGCAGGAGGTGGTAGAAGTCGATGCGCGTCTCGTCGGGCAGCCAGAGCACCGGATGCCGGAGGCCTGCCGAGAACGCGCCGAGCACGGAGAAGCCGACGACCCAGCCCGCGTCGTTGATGCTCGCCGCGGTGGAGACGATGTCGTCCACGCCGGGCGTCCCGATCGCGTCGAACCGTCGCACCGAGCCGTCGGCGTACCACACGACGCCGAGCGTGTTCGGGCCGAGCCCCGAGATCACGGCGGAGGAGACGCCGCTGACGTCCCCGTGGTTGTTCACGCCCCTCCCGAGGCTGTGGGAATGCCCGGTGCCCGGGAGGACGTCCAGCGGCTCCATCGTCTGCGTCTCGAAGTCCCAGCGGAACGCCCGCACCGTGTCGCCCGCCGGAGTCGTCTCGGAGGTGCCCGCCACGAACTTCAGGCTGATCTCCGCGCACGAGCTGTCCGGGCCCCCGAGGTTGCCGAGCGCGTGCATCGCGCCCGAGGGGTCCCAGAGCGCCGCCTCGAACGCAGCCGTGCTCGTCGCGCCCTTGAACGCGGATCCGGAGATCCAGCCGTCGTCGTTGATCTTCAGTGCCAGCGTGCGGAACGTGCCCCCGTCCGGCGGGGACTCGAAGGCGTTCTCGAGGGCGACCAGGGCGCCGCCCGAGTAGCGGAAGCCGAACTCGCCCTTGCCGCTGACGAAGCTGTAGCCGGTCATCTCGCCGTCGTTGTTGAGGCCACGACCGAACATCCGGCGGCCGGCGAGGAGCCCGATGTCGACGACGGTCACGGAGTCGTCCGGCGCGATGCTCCAGATCACGGCGCGGTCCCCGGGCACCGCGGTCGTCTGGCCGAGCCCCGAGATCTGGCGTTTGTCGTTGATCTCGATCGCCTGCGAGCTGCGCGCGGGATCGAACCGCGGCAGCAGGATCAGCTCGTACTCGGCCGGCCCCGCGAGCGCGGCGCTGGCGAGGAGGAGAAGCGCGAGAGTGATGCGTTGCGTCATGGCACTCTCCGTGAGAGAGATCCGAGGCGCCGTCCCGCCGGAAAACCGCCCCTCCCCCCCGGCCTACCGGCCTTGGACCATCGGATGGCCCAAGGCCTCCCCCTCCCCTTCCCCGCCCGGAAGGCGGGGTTTCAGGTAGAACTGTCCCGTCGACGGGCGGTTAGCTCAATCGGCTAGAGCGCCTGCCTTACACGCAGGAGGTTGGGGGTTCGAGTCCCTCACCGCCCACCGAGCCGCGCTCACATGCGGTCGACGGCCCCCTCGTTGTCATGGGAGCGCCGGCGGGCACCGCGCCCGGCCGAAGCGCACGCGCCGTGGTACACTCCCGCCTTCCACGGTCGCCGGCCAGGGAATCGACCCCGCCAGCGGCCTCTTGTTCCTCGACCGCATACGTCGTTCCGCCCTCGTCCTTTCCGTCGATTGAGAAGGCCCGGCTGCGCGAACGGAAAGGACTGAAATGGGAAGCAGGATCTTCGTAGGGAACCTCTCGTTCGACACGAGCGAGCAGGACCTTCACGACCTCTTCGCCGGCGACAACCGCCCGGTGGAGAAGGTCAGCATCGTGACCGACCGCGAGTCGGGCCGCTCGCGCGGCTTCGCCTTCGTCGAGATGGGCGCGGGCGCCGACACCGCGGCGGTCATCGCCGCCATGAACGGCACGGAGCTGCACGGTCGCCAGCTGAACGTCAGCCAGGCGCACGAGCGCGCCGAGCGCCCGCGGCGCCCCGGCGGCGGCGGCGGCGGCTTCGGCGGCGGC
>JAKLKT010000182.1 GCA_023150495.1 Planctomycetota bacterium | reverse complement strand
CGGCGTGCTCGTCGCGGCCGACGCGGGCGTCCTCGCGCTCCACCCGCTGCCGCTCGACGCGCACCGGCTGGCGCTGCCGGGCGGCGAGGCGGCGAAGACGTTCGACACCTTCCACCGGGTGATCGACGCCCTGGTCGCGGAGGGGCTCGACCGGGACGGGGTCGTCGTCGCCTTCGGCGGCGGCGCGCTCCTCGACGTCGCCGGGTTCGCGGCGGCCGCCTACCTCCGCGGCGTGCGGTGGGTCGCGGTGCCGACCACGCTGCTCGCGCAGGTCGACGCGGCGCACGGCGGGAAGACGGCGATCGACCACCCCGCCGCGAAGAACCTCGTGGGCGCGTTCCACCCGCCCGCGGAGGTCCTCTGCGACACCGACCTCCTCCGCACGCTCCCCCCGCGCGAGGTCCGGTCGGGCCTCGCGGAGGTCGTGAAGCACGCGGTGATCGGCGCGCCGGGGCTTCTCGGCCGGGCGGGGCGCGACGACCCGGCGACGTTCGTCGAGGAGGCGGCGGCCGTGAAGCTCGCGATCGTCGCGAGGGACCCGCGGGAGAAGGGCGAGCGGCGCGTCCTGAACCTCGGCCACACGCTCGGCCACGCGTTCGAGCGGGCGAGCGGCTATTCGCTCTCGCACGGCGAGGCCGTGGCGCTCGGGCTCCGCGCCGCCTGCAGGATCGCGGCGCGCCACTGCGGATTCCGCGAGGGCGCGGCCGTCGAGGCGGCGCTCGACCGGTGCGGCCTCCCCTCCCGCGGATCCCTCCCCTTCGACGCGCTCGCCGCCGCGCTCGCCCACGACAAGAAGCGCTCGGACGGGAAGCTGCGTTGGATCCTCCCGGTCGCGCTCGGCGACGTGCGCGTGTTCGACGACGTGCCCGAGTCCCTCGTCAAGGAGTGCCTGCCGTGATCCAGGAGCTCCTCTTCGAGCTCCGGCGGACGAAGAAGCTCGGCGACCGCGCGCTCGACCAGGTCTCGGAGGTCGACTGGCACTGGCGGCCGGACGCGGAGTCGAACAGCGTCGCGATCCTCGTGCAGCACCTCCACGGCAACATGCTCTCGCGCTGGACGGATTTCCTCACGACGGACGGCGAGAAGGCCTCGCGCGACCGCGATGCCGAGTTCGATCCGCAGGCGCTCGCCGCAAGCGAGCTTCGCGAGCGGTGGGAGGAGGCGTGGCGCGTCTGCCTCGGCGCGGTGGGGGCGCTCGGCGACGCGGACCTCGGCCGCACCGTGCGGATCCGCGGCGAGCCGCTGACGGTGCTCGACGCGATCCTCCGGCAGGTGTCGCACTACGCCTACCACGTGGGCCAGATCGTCCAGCTCGCGCGTTCGAGGAGGGGCACCCTCTGGCAGTCGCTCTCGATCCCGAAGGGGATGTCGAAGGAGCACCGCGAGGGCCGTTACAAGCGCCCGTAGGTGCGGCACGAGTGCCGCACCCTTCTGCCGCAAGTCCTTGCCAGGAAGCGACTTGCAACGCCCGATTCCGGAAAAGATCAGCTCAGGAGGGCAGGAGGAGGAGCTTGGCGATGGCGACGGTGGCGGCGAGGGCGATCACCCAGCGGATCCATTCGCCGCCGCGCTTCACCGCGAGGCGCGACGCGATCCACGCGCCGCCCACGTTGCCGCACGCGCACACGAGCCCCGGGGCCCACGCGAGCTTCCGTTCGCCGAGGAAGACGAGGAGGCTCGGCACGGTCGCCACGAGCACGATGAACACCTTCGCCGCGTTCGCGCGCACGAGGTCGAGCGACAGGCCGCCGACGAGGCAGGCGAGGAGCAGGAAGCCCACGCCGACCTGCACGAAGCCCGTGTAGAAGCCCACGAGCAGGAACGCGATCTCCGTCCACGGCGAGCGAAGAGGGGGGGTGCGGGGGGGACGGACGAACGCGCTCGCGGCGACGAAGGCGATCGAGACGGCGAGCGCGACGCGCATCGCCCCCTCGGAGAGGCGCGCCGCGACCCACGCCCCCGAGATCCCCCCGATCGTCGCCGGGACGGCGAGCCTGAGCGCGAGGCGGAAGGGGACCGCCCGGCCCGTCGCGAAGCCCGCGACGCCCGCGACGTTCTGGAAGAGGATCGCGATCCGGTTCGTAGCGTTCGCGAGGCCCGCGCTGCCCGTGGCCCACTCGAGCGCGGGGATCGTCACGGCGGAGCCGCCCCCCGCGAGGGTGTTGAGGAACCCGGCGACGAGGCCGGCCGCGGCGAGGACGAACGCCTCGAGGGGCTCCACGCGTGCCCCCGGACCCCCTGCTAATCGGGCTGCTGCGGACGCCCGTACTTGCGGAACTGGTCCTGGTCCTTCACGAACTGCTCGAGGACCTTCCGGTCGTTCTCGTTGATCTTCGTGTAGCGGAGCCGGTACTTCGCGGCGCCGTCGGCGTCGTCGAGGTCGACCGCCATCGTGATCTCCGCCTCCATCTCGAAGAAGCGCTCCTGGTCGAGGAACGGCTGGCGGAACTTGATCCAGAGCTTCCTGCCGATGAGCAGGTCGTCCGGGTCGATCTTCACCTTGTCCGGGTCGGAGGGGTACTTGAAGGTGGGGCCGTCCTCGTAGATCGAGAGGATCTTCCCGACGGCCATCGTCTCGGGAGCGTCGATCAGGCGGAAGAACATCGTGGTCGAGCCGAGCAGCTTCTCGTCGACCGGGATCCCCTCGCCCGTGACCGCCTGCTTCCCGCCCGCGCCCTGGAAGTACTTCACCGCCTCGCCGTCGTCCGGGAAGATCTTGAAGATCTGGTCGATGCCGAGCGTCTTGACCGTCGTCTGGACGAACTTGGAGGGGTCGGAGAGGACCAGCTCGCCGTCGTACTCCTTGACGCGCTTCGCGGTCTTCACGAAGTACCCGAGCGCCGACGAGTTGATGAACCGGAGGTTCCTCAGGTTGAAGGCGAGGCGGGTGCCCCCCTTCTCGATGAAGGCGTCGATCTTCTCGCTCACGGTCGGGAGGTTGAACGCGTCGAACTCCCCCGCGAACGAGATGATGTGGATGTCACCCACCTGTTTGCGTTCGATCTTCATCCGGCCCTTCCTTGGCTACGGGAGGGGGGCGAGACTACCATTCCTGCCGCCGGGCCGCAATCGCGGCCTGCCCCGCGCGGAGGCCCCGGGCGGCCCGGTCCGCGCATGATCCTCGTCACCGGATTCGAGCCGTTCGGCGGCCTCGGGAGGAACCCGACGGGGGAGATCGCGCTCGCGCTCAGCGGCGCCGTCCTGCCCGTGGACTACGCCCGGGTGGGACCCGCGCTCGACGGGCTCCTCGCGAAAGGGCCCCGGGCGGTGCTGCTCCTGGGCCTAGCGGTCGGAAGGCCGCGGATCAGCCTCGAGCGCGTGGCGATCAACTTCCGCGACTCCGAGAGGCCCGACAACGCGGGCACCGTGCCTCGGGGGAGCGAGGTCGTGCCCGGGGGCCCCGCGGCCTACTTCTCGACGCTGCCCCTCGAGGCGATGCACGGCGCGCTCCAGCGGGAGGGGCTCCCGGTCGAGTACTCGCTCACCGCGGGCGGGTATCTCTGCAACGCTGCGTTCTACCTCGCGCGGCACAAGCTCGGGAACAGGCCCGTGCCGTGCGGCTTCGTCCACATGCCGCCGACGCCCGACCTCGCGCTGGCCGCGGAGCCGCTGCCCTACGAGAGGCAGCTCCGCGCCGTCGAGCGCATGGTGGGGATCCTCGCGGCGACCTGACCACCGGGGGCCGGGGCGGCCGGACCCTAGAGCCGCGCCGCGGATTCGCGCGGGCCGTCGTCGGGCTCCTCGAGGACCCTTGGCGACTCGTCCGCGCCGGGGCCGAGGGGATGTCTCGCCGTCGTGCCCGCGATCGGAGGCTTGATCAGCCGCGAGCGCATCCAGCGCACGGCGAAGAGGTCGCGGAGCGACTTGAACACGCGGTTCATGACCCCGTACTTGCTCACGCCGGCCACGCGCGGCCGGTGGGACACCGGGCACTCGACCACCGTGTAGCCGTGGTACCGGAGGAGCGTGGGGAAGAAGCGGTGCATCCCCTCGAAGAGCGCGATCGACTGGATCGCCTCGCGGCGGAAGAGCTTGAGCGGGCAGCCGGTGTCGCGGATCGTGTCGCCGGTGAGCCGGTTGCGGACGCCGTTCGCGATCTTCGTGCTCACGCGGCGGAGGAGGTTGTCCTGCCGCTTCTGCCGGTAGCCGACGACCGCGTCGTTCGTCCCGAGCATCGCCTCGAGCTTCGGCAGGTCGGCGGGGTCGTTCTGGAGGTCCGCGTCGAGCGTCGCCACGAGATCGCCCTTCGCCGACCTGATCCCCGTCGCCAGCGCCGCGGTCTGGCCGCAGTTCCTCGCGAAGAAGATCCCGTAGACGCGGGGGTCCTTCTCCGAGAGCTTCCGGATGAGGTCCTGCGAGCCGTCTGTGCTTCCATCGTCGACGAGGATCAGCTCCCACGGCCGCCCGTCGCCCATGACCTCCCTGACCCGCGCGTAGAGCGCCTCGAGGTTCAGGACCTCGTTGTAGGCGGCGGCGACGAGGGAGATGCTCCTCACGGGGCGCCAATCTAGCACCCCTCTCCCCCGCGCCCCCTCACCCGGGATGAGCGCGGGCTACGGGATCGCGAAGGGCTGCGCCACGACGATCAGGTTCGCGAGGCCGTTCGCGTCGCCCTCGAGCCTCGACGGGTCGTCCGGCGCCACGTTCCTTGCCTCGCTGATGTAGGCGAGGAACTGCCCGTCCGCCGAGAGAGAGGGAGACCACGAGTCGCCGTCGCCGCCGCCCGTGCCGTCCGCGTCGATGCTCGCGCGCGCGAGCTGGCCCGTGGAGCGGTCGAAGACGAACACGTCGGTGAAGCCCTCGATGTCGTCGCTCGCGAGGTTGCCCGCCGCGGACGCGAAGGCCACGAACCGGCCGCTGGCCGAGAGGGAGGGGCCCGAGCTGTCGTCGTCGCCCGGGTCCGCCGGGCCTCGCGACACGTTCGTCGTCGTGCCGGTGGCGAGGTCGTTGACGTAGACCTGGCGCGGTCCGCCCGCCACGGCGTTCACCGCGGTGAAGGCGACGACGCTGCCGTCCTCCGAGATCGCCGGCTCGCGCGCGCGGACGTAGAGCTGCAGGCCCCCGGTCGCGACGCTCACCCGCTGCATGGACTTCGTCGCGCGGTCGTAGAGGAAGACGTCGGAGGAACCGTTCGTGTCGTCGCCGACAAGGTCCGCCGCGTCCGAGACGAACGCCACGTAGCGCCCGTCGGGCGTGATCACCGCGTCCGAGCTGTCGCCCCTCGCGGGCGAGAAGCCGTCCGACGTGGTCACGAGCTCGAGCGTGCCGCCGAGGAGGTCCCATACGTAGATCTGGGACGCCCCGTTGGGCGTCTCGTTCGGGCTCCCCGGCTCGTAGAGGTTCGTCGCGCGCGTGGCGAAGACGACGAAGCGGCCGTTGCCGCCCAGGAACGCGGAGGTCACGTCGTGGTTCGCGGGCAGGCCGTCGACGCCCATCGAGACGAGGAAGTTCTCGCCCGTCGCGAGGTCCTTCACGAACGCCTGCGTCGAGTCGCGGTAGAAGGGGACGCCGCTCAGGGGGTCGAGGAGGTTCGACGCCTGCGAGAGGAAGACGGCGTAACGCGTGGCGCCGTCCACCGACCCGCTCGAGCTGTCGTCGTCGGGCGTCACGAAGTCCTCGATCAGCGCCTCGCCGACCGGCGTCGGCGCGGAGGGCGTGCCCGCGGGAGGCATCCGGAAGCTCACCGGCGCCCAGTCGAGGTTCGCGCCGTTGACGAGGAAGACGAGGTTCGGCTGGCCGCCGTCGGTGACGGTCAGGAAGAGGCTCAGGCTCGAGGTGAAGCGCGGCTCGCGCAGATCGCCGGTGCCCGCGATGCGCCGCGGCGCGCCGCTGAGCGTCGCGAGCGACGCGCCGAACGTGTCGCGGCCGTCGCAGGCCGCGAGGAACCCGAGCGCGAGCAGGCCGAGGACCCTCTTCCGCATGGTTGGAACCCTCCCTTGGAATCACCAAGGATAGGCGCGCGGGCAGGAGGCGGCAACGCGCCCGCGGGAGGAAACGGGGGGGCCCCGGGGGCCGAACGGTGAAAAAGATGGACGCTACCGGAGCGGCACGGCGGCGAGGACGTCCCCGAGGATCTGGTCGCTCGTCACGCCCTCCGCCTCGGCCTCGAAGTTGAGGCCCAGCCGGTGGCGGAGCGCCGGCTTGAAGAGCGCGGGGATCTCGCCCCGCTCCGCGTGCGGGCGGCCGGCCATCAGCGCGCGCGCCTTCAGTCCGAGCGCGATCGCGAGCGCGCCGCGGGGGCTCGCGCCGTGGCGCACGTAGCGGCGCACGGACTCGGGCGCGCCCTTCCCCTCCGGGTGCGTCGCGAGGACGAGCCGGGCGATGAGATCCCGCACCTCGGCCGCGAGCACGACGTCGCGCGCGAGCGCGATCAGGG
>JAKLKT010000181.1 GCA_023150495.1 Planctomycetota bacterium | reverse complement strand
CGTCCCAGAAGGAGCCGAGCCAGACGTCGCCCCGCTCGTGGCTCGCCTCGCGGGCGCGCACGAGCAGCGCCTTCACCTCGACCGCGATCCGCTGCGCCGCGGGGTCGCCGCGCATCTCCCCGTACCGGCCCGCCCGGAGCCGCCCCGCGGTGCGCGGCGGGTCCTCCACCGAGAGGCAGAAGAGGGTCTCTTCGGGAAGCCAGCCGTCGATCGGCTCCTGAGCGGCGGCCCCGAGTGCGGCGAGGGAAAGCCACAGGGCGCCGGCCATCGTGCGCACGGCACCCTCCAGTCTACGGGGGGGTGCCCCCACGCGGGGCACCGGGGTGGCAGGGGGCTCCGGGGGCAGGCCTTGACGGAGCAACGAAGTTGCGACGGGCGCGCCCTGCCGACCCCGGCTCCGTTAGAATAGGTCAAGCTTCGGGCGTCGATTGCGCGGTCTCGTCGGTGTTTTCCTCGTGTTTTCGTTGGCGGTCGCCGCGATCGCCGCGCCGCCGGCTGCCGATGCCCCCGCGGCCCCCGATCTCCTCTTCTTCACGAAGAAGGTCGCGCCGGACCTCCAGGCGCGCTGCTCCGGCTGCCACAGCGACCCGCAGGGCGCGGGCGGGAAGTTCCTTCTCGAGCCGCTCGGCGAGAAGCCCGACTCCGAGGTCGTGATCCGGAACTTCCGCTCGGCGCTCGCGCAGCTCGAGCCGCACGACCCCGCGAGGAGCACGCTCCTCCTGTGCGCGCTCGGCGAGGGGCACCCGGCCGGCGCGGTCTACGCCTCGCGGAGCGCTCCCGACTTCGAGACGCTGCTCCACTTCGCGATGGGGGCGACGCTCGACAACCGGCCGCCCGAGGCGATCGTCGAGCCGCGCCGCGACGCGGAGACCGGCAGGGAGCTGAGGCTCGACGGCGCGCTCTCCGGCGACCCCGACGGCGGCAAGCTCGCGTACCGCTGGCAGGTCGTGGACCGGCCGCCGGGCAGCCGGGCGGAGCTCAAGGGCGGGGACGGGGCGGTGGCCCTCCTCGTGCCCGACGTCCCGGGCGCGTACCGCATCGAGCTGCGCGTCAACGACGGCGCGCTTTGGAGCCTCCCCGCGTTCGCGGCGGTCAGCGCGCGCGCGCCGGAGTCGCGGACGTCCGCCGGCACCGCGCCGACGAAGCAGGGGTTCACCGACCGCGCGCTCGACCCGAGGCGCCTCCGCCTCATCCGGCGGCTCTTCCTCGACCTCAAGTGGCGGAGCCCGCGCCTCGAGGAGGTCGCGGAGTGGTACGACAAGCCGCACGCCGAGATGGTGCGCGCCTTCCTCGAGGACGAGGAGACGTGGACGGCGTGGTTCGAGGGGGAGCTCTACTACTTCCTGCTCCTCGACAGCTTCCGCCCGAAGGAAGGCCCCCTCACCGCGCTCCCGGCGAAGCTCGCGAAGGGCGAGGTCACCGTGCCGCGCGCGGTCGAGGAGATCGTCCGCAGCCAGTACTTCAACGCGAGGAACCCCGGCAACGACACCTTCGTCACCGTCGTCCTCGAGCAGTGCCTCGGGATGACCGTGCAGGACCGGAGGAACATCCCGACCCTCGAGGCCGGGAAGAAGATGTACGACGGCTACAAGGCGAAGGTGTTCAAGGAGCAGGGCGACTCGCAGGCCGACTTCGTGCGCATCGTCTTCGCCCAGGTCGACATGCACCGCCACCTGCTGCGCCGCACATGGAAGGGCCTCCACGGCACCGACATCGACCCGAAGCGGCTCGAAGCGTGGGCGGCGGCGTGCGCGGCGAGGCCCGAGGGCTTCGTGTCGCTCGTCGAGGAGTGGCTCCTCGCCCCGGCCTACGCCGAGGGCGTGGACGAGCCGCGCCCGAAGGCGGAGATCCCCTACGTGCGCGCGCTCTTCCTCGACACGCTCGACCGGCTGCCCGCCTACGACGAGCTCCGGAACGTCCGCAACGCCTTCCTGAGCCTCGCGGACCCGACGCCGATCCGTCTCGTCATGGGGCGCGTCCTCCTCGAGTCGGGGGAGGCCCGCATCCCCGCCTCGGCGGTGGACGCCCCGCGCTTCGTCGACGAGCAGTTCGTGCGCCTGCTCGCGCGCCCCGCGACCGCCGCCGAGCGGGCCGCCTTCGTCCAGGCGCTCAAGAACGACCCCGCCGTGACCCCGCGTCTCGTCCTCTTGACGCTGATCTCGAGCCCCGAGTACCAGAGCTACTGATGCGACCCCCCTCCCGACCCCCCGCTTCCCTTCCCGAGGGCGTCGCGTATGCTCCTTCCCGGAGGATCCCATGTGTGAAGACCTGACCCGCCGCGGCTTCCTCAAAGGCTCCGGCGTCGCGATCCTGAGCCTGCCCTTCTTCCAGAGCGTCGCCTTCGCGAAGAAGGAGTGGAAGACGAAGCGTGTCGTGATGGTCGCGTTCGCCGGCGGCGTCCGCAGCCGCGAGACGATCGAGACGCCCGCGAACGTCCCCAACCTCATGCGGATCGCGGAGCAGGGCGTCGTCTGCCCGAACGTGGGCGTGATGAACAACGGCCACTTCGGCGCGACGATGTCGATCTTCACGGGGAACACGGAGTACCTCGGGATCCGCGAGAACGAGCGTTCGGAGAACCCGACGGTCTTCGAGTACGCGCGCAAGGGGAAGCGGCTCCCCGCGAACGCCGTCTGGCTCTCGACGGCCGGCGGCGCGCAGCAGCGGAACCTCGTCTACTCGCTCAACAAGGACTACGGCGAGGCGTACGGGGCGAACCTGATCGACGCGGACGGCCTCTTCAACGCGGAGTTCCGGAACGTCCTCCAGTCCTACGGGAAGCCGTCGCTCCCCGGCGAGGCCGAGGAGGAGGCGATGGCGAAGCTCAGGTCGGCGATGACGCCGCCGCCCGAGGGGGCCGCCGGGCTCAACGACCCCGAGACGCTCGCGCGCCTCCAGCGCTACCTGCTCGAGGAGATCTCCGGCAAGACGACGCAGATCACCGGCCCGGGCGCCGGCGACGCGCGCGCCTTGAGCGTCGCGGTCAGCGTGCTTCGCCTCTTCAAGCCGACGCTCATGGGCGTCGTCCTCCAGAACGCGGACATCGCGCACGGCAGCTACAACGGCTACGTCGAGGTCATCCGCCGCGCGGACGAGCAGCTCGGCCGCCTCTGGGACTCGATCCAGGCCGACCCGGAGCTGCGCGACACGACGACGGTGATGATCCTCCCCGAGTTCGGGCGCGACCGGAACCTCAACCAGAGGAACGGCCTCGACCACGGCGACAACTCGCCGGAGCTGCGGAAGGTCGCGATGGTCGGCGCGGGCCCCGACTTCAAGAAGGGCAAGACGGTCTCCAAGGACGTCCAGTCGGTGGACGTCTGCCCGACGGCCTGCGAGCTGCTCGGCGTGAAGCCCGAGTTCGCGAGCGGGAAGGTGATGCGCGAGATCCTCGCGTAGGGCTCCCGTGCGCTGGTTCGCGGCGGGCGCGCTCCTCCTGCTCGGGCTCGCCGCCTTCGCCGGCGACGAGATGGGGGGGGGCATGGGGGGCCCGATGGCCCCCGGAGCGCGCCCGAAGAAGGCGAACCCGGGCTGCATCAACTGCCACGACGGCATCGAGGAGATGCACCCGTGGGAGGCGCTCTCCTGCACCGACTGCCACGGCGGCGACGGCGACTCGATGGAGAAGGACCGCGCGCACGTGAAGGCGACGCGGCCCTCGCCCAACGACGAGACGACGCTGCCGCTCCAGTACGACCTCCCGTACCGGCGGTTCGTGAACCCCTCCGACCTCCGCGTCGCCCGCGAGGCGTGCGGGCGCTGCCACATGGACGCCTGCGCGAATCTCGAGAAGTCGCTGCACGGCACCACGGCGGGACACCTCTCCGACGGCCTCTACGAGAACGGCGTCACGCGGGCGAAGGAGGCGCGCTACGGGATCTTCGCCGTCTCCGACGACGACGGGACCGTGCCCGAGCACGGCCTCCGCTCCCTCCCCCCGATCCCCCCTCCCTCCATCCCCGAGGGCGCGGGCATCGGCGACCACTTCAGCGATCTGCCGCGGAAGTCGTGCATGCAGTGCCACCTCTACTCGCGCGGCGTCGGCCTCCGCGGCCGCCTCGGGCAGGACGGCTGGTACCGGAGCGAGGGGTGCGGCGCTTGCCACATCGTCTACGCGCACGACGGGCTCTCGAAGAGCGGCGACCCGACGGTGGACAAGCTCGAGCCGGGCCACCCGCTTCGGCACGAGATGACGGACCGGATCCCGAGCGAGGTGTGCGGCCGCTGCCACGCGCTCGACGCCTCGATCGGGATGAGCTTCCGCGGCCTCGCGCAGCTGCCGCCGGGCGTGCCCGGCGGCCCCGACGTGCCCGGGACCACGAAGCAGCTCGACAAGACGAGGTTCTTCCTCAACGACCCGGCGGTGTGCCCGCCCGACGTCCACCACGAGCGCGGGATGCACTGCATCGACTGCCACCGCTCCGGCGACGTGATGGGGGACGGCAACGTCTACGGGTTCATGGAGCACGCGGTCGCGATCCGCTGCGAGACGTGCCACGGCACCTTCCGCGCGAAGGCGACGTTCCGGACGGAGCGCGGCGAGACGCTCGACCACCTGAAGTGGACGGGCGACGTCGCGATCCTCACCGGGCGCGTCAGCGGCAAGGAGCACGTGGTGAAGCAGGTCGTCGACGTGCTCGACCCGCGCCACGCGAGCTACAACGCGCGCGCGGCGAAGGCGATGGACCCGGTGACGCACGGCCGCCTCGCCTGCTACGCCTGCCACAGCGCGTGGAGCGTGAACTTCTTCGGCTTCCACTTCGACCGGAACGACCAGTTCACGCAGCTCGACATCCTCGCGGGGAAGCGCACGCCGGGGCGCGTGACGACGCAGGAGAAGATCTTCAGCACCTTCCGCAACCACTACCTGGGCGTCGACTCGCACGGCCGGATCGCGCCCTACATGGTCGGGTTCTCCACGGCGGGCACCTACCGGGACGTCGAGGGGAAGACGGTGCTCCGCGAGGCGCTGCCGGTGACCGCGGCGGGGCTCTCCGGGATGACGCTCATCCACCACCAGACGCACACGGTGCAGCCGGCCGCGCGGAGGTGCGACGAGTGCCACGGCGCGCCCTCCGTGCTCGGCATGGGGTCCGAGAACTTCCGCCTCTTCCGCGACCTGTTCGTCGTCGTCGGCGAGGCGGGGCTCACCGTCTGCGGCTTCGACGTGAAGACGCCCGCGCAGAGCGCGGCCCTCGCGAACCTGCCGCTCCCGGCGCAGCCGCGCGACGTGGCGCTCTGGAACCACCCGCTCACGGGGCGCGCGGAGGCCGCGTACGTCGCCTGCCGGGACGGCACGGTGCAGATCGTCGACGTGACCGCGCCGCAGGACCCGCGGCGCCGCGGCCAGATCCACGCCGGCGACGCGCGGAAGGTGCAGGTCCGCGAGTCGCACCTCTTCGTCGCGGCCGGCCGGGAGGGGCTCCTCGTCTACGCCCTCGACGGTCCGTTCAAGCCGCGGCTCGTGGGCAAGGCGAAGACGGCGGAGGCGCGCGCGGTCCACGTGGACGGGCTCATCGCCTACGTCGCGGACGGGCCCGGGGGCCTCCGCATCGTGGACCTGAGCGTGCCGGAGAAGCCGGCGGTCGTCGCGGCGGTCGACCTGAACGGCGACGACGCGCGGCCGCTCTCCGCGAACGACGTGCTCGTCCACTTCCTGGGCGCGCGCCCCGACGTCGCGTCGCGTGCGCGGACGCAGGCGAGGAACGTCGCGTTCGTCGCGGACGGCGAGGCGGGGCTCTACGCGGTGGACGTGACGCACCCGTCGCGGGCGAAGACGATCTTCCCGGGCATCCGCGGCTCGCTCAGCGGGACCGCGCTCGCGTTCGCGAGCAGCTACGACATCGGCAGCGCGGGCGGCGACATCCCGTCGGCGGAGAGGGAGTACCTCTACGTGGCCGGGACCCAGGGGGCGAGCAGCAACGGCGTCCTCTGGAAGCTCGACGTGGGCCTGCCCGAGACGCCGCAGGTCGTCGGCACGCGCGGCACCGTCGACGACCCGCGCGCGGTACGCATCGCGAGCGTCTTCCAGGCGCCCTTCCTGAAGCAGTTCGCGATCGTGGCAGGCCGCGGGGCGGGCAACGTCGAGATCGTCGATGTCACCTCGCGGGCGGCGCAGCTCCCGCAGGCGGGCCTCGTCGACATGGCCGGGCGGGCCACGGGCGTCGACGTGGAGTCCTTCCCCCTCGATCGTCTGGTAGGATTCGACGGGAAGCCCCTGAAGGACGTGAGCCATCCCGGGGCGCGGCTGCTGTCGCGCTCCGAGATCGAGCGGATCCTGCACGCGGAGGTGCGATGATGCGGAAGATCTGGCTGTGCGCGCTCCTCGCGGCGCCCGCCGCCGCGGACGAGGTGGACAACGTCCCTCACCAGGGACGAGATCCCCGACGCGGGCATCTTCGGGAAGATCGACGCGGACAAGGACGGCAAGGTCACCCGCGAGGAGGTGGCGGCGTTCCTCGACCGGAAGCCCGAGCCGAAGAAGGATGGAAAGGGTCCGGAGGGGAAGGAAGGCAAGCCCGCGGCGCCGCAGGAGAAGAAGAGCGAGTCCGTGCCGGAGGCCGAGCCGCGCACGATCAAGGAGCGCGTGGACGACCTGTTCCGGAGGAGCGACGTCGACAAGGACGGGAAGATCCAGAGGAAGGAGCTGCCGGGGATGGGCGACGAGCAGTGGCAGCGCTACGACCGGACGAACGACGGCGCGCTGAACCGGCGCGAAGCGACGCGGTACGTCGAGGAGCAGCTCGAGATCGCGAAGCGGCGGCCGACGGTCGACAACTTCCTCGACCTCTTCGACATGAACCGCGACAAGAAGGTCACGCGGAGGGAGTACGACGGCCCCGGCCAGTTCTTCCGGCAGTACGACGCGAACAGGGACGACGTGGTCACGGAGACGGAGCTCGCGGCGCCCCCGATGGTCGAGATGCGCCCCGAGGAGATGACGGACATGGACGGCCCGACGTCCTTGCCGAAGCAGGGCCTCCTCGAGCGCTACGACGCGAACAAGGACGACCGCGTGACGCCCGACGAGCTCAAGGCGGAGAACATCTTCCGCCGCCTCGACAAGAACGGCGACGGCATCCTTTCCGGCGCCGAGCTGCGGTAACTTTTCCGGAATCGGGCGTCGCAAGCCGTTCTTCCGCAACGGGTTGCGTCGGAGGGGTGCGGCATCCGTGCCGCACGGCGGGGCCCTCCCCCGCGCCCCCTCCCCTCTACTTCCTGGCGCGGAGCTCGTCGTCGGCGCGTTCGACCTTGGTGCGCATCGCGTCCCGGTAGGACGCGAGCTTCTTCGCGAGCGCCGGGTCGTTCAGGGCGAGCATCCGGCACGCGAAGACCGCGGCGTTCGTCGCGCCGGCCTTCCCGATCGCGAAGGTCGCGACCGGGACGCCGCCCGGCATCTGCACCGTCGAGAGCAGCGCGTCGAGGCCGTTCAGCGGGCCGCCCGCCGCCGGCACGCCGAGCACCGGGAGGTCCGTGTGCGCCGCGAGCACGCCCGCGAGGTGCGCGGCGACGCCGGCGACGCCCACGAGCACCTTCAGCCCGCGGTCCTTCGCCGTCGTCACGTACTCGCGGCAGCGGTCCGGCGTGCGGTGGGCGGAGATCACCCGGACCTCGTGCGGCACGCCCATCTCGTTCAGGAGCGCCCGCGCGCCGTCGAGCTGGTCGAGGTCCGACTGCGAGCCGAGGACGAAACCGACGACCGCCATCGCTATGCTCCCATCAGCCGGTCCGCGATCTCGCGGTACCGGCGCCCCGCCTTCGCGATCACCTCCGCCGGCACGTCCGGCGGGGGCGGCGTCTTCTTCCAGCCCGAGCCCTCGAGCCAGTCGCGGATGATCTGCTTGTCGAACGAGTCCTGCGCCCGGCCGGGCGCGTAGGTCCTGCTGTCCCAGTAGCGCGAGGAGTCGGGCGTCAGCGCCTCGTCGGCGAGCACGAGCCGCCCGTCGGCGAGGCCGAACTCGAACTTCGTGTCGGCGAGGAGGATCCCGCGCTTCTCCGCGAACGCGGCTCCCGCGCGGTAGAGCGCGAGGGAGAGGTCGCGGAGGCTCGACGCCGTGTGCGCGCCGACGAGGTCCTCGACCTGCGGGTAGGTGAGCGGCATGTCGTGGCCCGTGTGCGCCTTCGTCGTCGGCGTGAAGATGGGCGCCGGGAGCTTCGCGCTCTCGACGAGCCCCTTCGGGAGCTGCACGCCGCAGACGCTGCCCGTCTCCCCGTACTCCTTCCAGCCGGATCCGGCGAGGTACCCGCGCACGACGCACTCGACCGGGACGATGTCGAGCGCCCGCACGAGCATCGTGCGGCCCGCGAGCGTCGCGGCGTTCCGCCGCACCGGCTCGGGCATCTTCTCGATGTCGGTCGTGATCAGGTGGTTCGGGCACACCTTCTCGAGCTTCCTGAACCAGAACTCCGAGAGCTGCGTCAGGACGACGCCGCGGCCGGGGATGCCCTGGTTCAGGATGACGTCGAAGGCGGAGACGCGGTCGGTCGCGATCAGGAGGACCTTCCCGTCCGCCGGGGAGGCGCCGCTACACTCCCCGGATGGACGTGATGGTTCGGCCGGGGCGGCTCCGGGGCCGGATCCTCGTGCCGGGCTCGAAGGCGATCGCCCAGCGGGCGCTGATCCTCGCGACGCGCCGGGGAGGGACGGTCCGGAACGTGCCCGCGAGCGAGGACCTCGACCGCCTCTGCAACGGCCTTTTGGCGCTGGGCTACGAAGTGGGGGGGGCCGGGGGGACCCGGACGGTCGCCGGGAGCGCCTCGGAGCGGGAGGCCGTCATCGACGCGGGCGACAACGCGACGGGGGCCCGCTGCCTCCTCGCGCTCGCGGCCGTCCGCCCCGCCTGGACGACGGTGGACGGGTCGCGGCGCCTCCGGGAGCGCCCGGTGAAGCCCCTCTGCGACGCCCTCCGGGAGCTGGGCGCGGCGGTCGAGGGCGACGCGTTCCCCGTGCGGGTGAAGGGGCCCATCCGGGGCGGCGCCGTGCGGCTCACGACGGACCTCTCGAGCCAGTTCGCGACGGCGCTCATCCTGCTTGTCGGCCGGGTGCCGGGGCTGCGGGTCCACGTGTCCGGCAGCCGTTCCTTCTCCTACGTGGGCCTCACCGCCTTCGTTCAGCGCGCGTTCAAGGACCCCTTCGACGTGGAGCCGGACTTCAGCTCCGCGGCGGCGCTCATGGTGGCGGCGGCCACGTCGCAGGGCGACCTCCTCCTCGAGGGGCTCGGGGTCTCGTCGCCGCAGCCCGACGCCCGCATCGTCGGCCACCTGAACCGCGCCGGCGCGAGGGTGAC
>JAKLKT010000180.1 GCA_023150495.1 Planctomycetota bacterium | reverse complement strand
TCGGCGACGAGACGTTGACGACGAAGTAGTCGGCGACCGAGCGCGTCGCGTCGAGAGCGGCGACGTAGTCCTCGGCTGCGCGGGGGAGCGGCGTGTCCTTGTTCTTGCCGAGGTTGATGCCGACGATGTCGCCCTGGAGCTTGTCGCGCCGGATGCGTGCCGCGACCATCGAGGCGCCGTCGCTCGGGAACCCGAGCGCGTTGCCGATCGCACGGTGCCTGCCGAAGCGCCAGACGCGCGGCGGCGGGTTGCCCGGCTGCGGCCGCGGCGTCACGGTGCCGAACTCGACGAAGCCGAAGCCGAGCGCGCGCCAGAAGGGGAGCGCGATGCCGTTCTTGTCGTACCCCGCGGCGAGGCCGACGGGGTTGTTGAACCGGATCCCCGCGACCTCGCGGGCGAGGCCAGGGACCTCGCGGCCGCCGACGAGCTTCGCGAGTCCGCTGCCGCCGGCCCGGGCCGCCCGGAGCGCGAGCGCGTGCGCCTTCTCCGGATCGAGCCGGAAGAGGAGCGCCCGGAGGCACGCGTAGCCGATTCCCATGGGCCCTGCACCGAGTCTAGGCGACGGTCCCAGCGGCCCGCGCGCTGCCGGCGGCATCCGGCTGGCCGATCGGGGGAAGGTCGGCGATAATCCGGTCTCCCGTGGCTGGCGAAACGTACGAGAGCCCCCTCGCCGGGCGGTATGCCGGCGCCGCGATGAAGCGGCTCTGGTCGCCGCTCACGTCCGCACGCACCTGGCGGAAGCTCTGGCTCTGGCTCGCGGAGGGGCAGCGGGAGCTCGGCCTCGACGTCACCGAGGCGCAGCTCGCCGCGATGCGCGCACATCTCGACGACATCGACCTCGCGGACATCCGGCGCCGCGAGAACGAGACGCGCCACGACGTGATGTCGCACATCCAGAGCTTCGGCGCGCTCTGCCCCGAGGCGAAGCCGATCCTCCACTGGGGAGCCACGAGCGCCTACGTCCAGGACAACGGCGACTTGATCCTCATCAAGGAGTCGCTCGGCCTCGTCCGGAAGGGCCTCGTCAACGCGCTCCACGCGCTCGCCCGCTTCGCGCGGCAGTGGAAGGAGCTGCCGACGCTCGGCTACACCCACTTCCAGCCCGCCCAGCCGACGACCGTGGGCAAGCGGGCGACGCTCTGGGCGCAGGACTTCCTCTTCGACCTCGAGGACGTCGAGCGGCTGCTCGAGACGCTGCCGTTCCGCGGCGTCAAGGGCACGACCGGCACGCAGGCGTCCTTCCTTGTCCTCTTCAAGGGCGACCACGGGAAGGTCCGGAAGCTCGACGAGGTCGTCACCAGGAAGGCGGGCTTCTCGAAGTCGGTCGGCGTGTCCGGCCAGACGATCTCGCGCAAGCAGGACGCGCGGGTCGCGGCCGTGCTCTCGGGCGTCGCGCAGAGCGCTTCGAAGTTCGGGAACGACGTGCGCCTCCTCCAGCACTTGGGCGAGATCGAGGAGCCCTTCGAGGCGTCGCAGGTCGGCTCCTCCGCGATGCCCTTCAAGAGGAACCCGATGCGCGCCGAGCGGATCTGCGGCGTCGCGCGCTTCGCGATCGCGACGGCCCAGAACCCCGCCTACACGGCCGCCACGCAGTGGTTCGAGCGCACGCTCGACGACACCTCGAACCGCCGCCTCGCCGTCCCCGAGCTCTTCCTCGCGATCGACGGGATCCTCCAGCTGGTCGTCAACGTCGCGCAGGGCCTCGTCGTCCACCCGAAGGTCGTCGAGCGGAACCTGCGCGGGGAGCTCCCGTTCCTCGCGACCGAGACGGTCCTGATGGAGGCCGTGCGGGCCGGGGGCGACCGCCAGGACCTGCACGAGCGGATCCGCGTCCACGCGCGGGCGGCCGCCGACAGGCTCAAGGAAGGGGCTCCGGGGAACGACCTCTTCGAGCGCCTCCGGAAGGATCCCGCCTTCGCGAAGGTGAAAGATCTGCTTAGGGACGACGCGGATCCGCGCCGATACGTTGGGCGCGCGCCGGAGCAGGTCGAGGAGTTCCTGCGCGCCGAGGTCGATCCGGTGCTCGAGGCGCGGGCGGATCTCCTCGGGGGCGTCGGCGAAGTTTCCGTCTGACGTCCGAAGAAGACCCGCGTCCTGCGTATACAATCCTTGGCGCGAGAGATCCGATGAGCCCCCTCGAGAGCACGCCCCCGCCGGAGCCCCGCCGCGAGATCCGCCGGCCCGGCCCGCACGGCGCCGACGCGCGGAACGCGGAGGACGAGGAGGCGATCGCGCGCGCCTTCCGCCGCGCCGAGAAGGCGTTCGAGGAGGTGCGCCCGACGGGAGTGCGGGCCGCCGAGGCGGTCACTTCCCTCACGGGCGAGAACCAGGACGAGCCGGGCAAGGGCGTGAAGAGCAGCATGTGCTTCATCGCCACGGCCGCGTACGGCGACGCCGACGCGCCCGAGGTGGAGGCGCTCCGCCGCTTCCGGGACCGGCACCTCCTCACGAACCGCCCGGGCACGGCCTTCGTGCGCTTCTACTACCGGATGAGCCCGCCGCTCGCGCGGCTGATCGAGCGGAAGCCCCGCCTCCGCGCAGCCGTCCGGAAGACGCTCGACCTCCTCACCCGCTGCGCCGCGTCCTTTTGACACGCGGGTGACGGCCTCCCCTAGACTGGGGAGTACATGCGCAAGCTCTGGGCAGGCCTCGCCGTCCTCGCGGTCGCCGCGGTCCTCGTGCTCTACCTCGCGGCCGGCGGCGGCGGGCGCGCGCGGGCCACGCCCTCGAGGCCGCCGCCGAGCACGAGCGCGGAACCCGAGGCCAAGGCCCCCGAAGCCCCCTCCGATAAGCCCGGGAAGCTCGCGCGCGTCCGTGTCGTGGACGAGGAGGGCAACCCGGTCAAGGGCGCCGCCGTCAGCCGGTTGAAGGAGAAGGAGTTCCTGGACGAGGCGGCGACCGGCGCCGACGGCTTCTGCGAGATCGCCTTCCCCGACGACGGCTGGCATCTCGTCGCCGCGCGCCACCCGGAGTTCGTGCAGGCGCGCGCGTGGGTGCGCGCGAAGGACAAGGAGCGCGAGATCCGGCTCCAGCGCGGACCGCCGCTCACGGTGCTCGTCGTCGATCCGCTGCGGAAGCCCGTCGCGGGGGCCGTCGTGAGGGTCTCGTGGGAACGCACGCACGGCGCGGCAGGCGTGTGGCGCTGGTCGAGCGGCGAGGACATCGGCGAGTTCCGGACCGGCGAGGACGGGAAGGCGCTCGTCGGCGCCGTGCCGCCGGCGACGGTCCTCGTCGGCGTGGACCACCCGCCGCACGCGGTCCACGCGAGCCGGCTCGAGGTGACCGGCGAAGGGCCCGTCGAGCACGTGGTGCAGCTCGACGCGGGCGGCGTCCTTGTCGGCCGCGTCATCGGCTCCGGAGGCGAGGGGGTTCCGGGGGCCACCGTGACGTGCCAGGAGCTCGCGCGGCCGGTCGCCACCTCGGGACCCGACGGCACGTTCCGGCTCGAGGGCGTGGCTCCGGGCAGCGTCTCGCTCGTCGCCAGCGCGGAGGGGTTCGGCCCCGGGTTCTTCGGCGGCGCGCTCGGCTGGGGGCAGCCGGTGCCGATCCCGCTCAAGAGCGGCGAGACGGTCTCGGGCCTCGAGATCGTGCTCTCGAAGCCCGTGTTCGTGATCGGGCGGATCGTGGACGACGAGGGGACGCCGGTTGCGGGCGTGACCGTGTCCGCGGCGATCCAGCGCGGCTTCTCGTTCGACTCGCACGCGAAGTCGGACGCGGAGGGGCGCTTCCGCGCGGGGCCGTTCAGCGTTCGCGAGGAGGGGCAGGTCTGGGCGTGGTTCAACGCGCCGCACCACGCGTTCGAGCAGAAGACCGGCTTCGCTGAGCCGGGCAAGGACGTCGATCTCGGGGAGATCAAGGCCACGCGCCGGGCGACCCTGCGCGGGATCCTCGTCGACGAGGCGGGCAGGGCGGTCGAGGGGACGGTCACGCTGCATTCGGGCGATTACGGCGCCCGCGTCGGGAGCCGGTCGAAGCCCGACGGCACGTTCGAGCTGGGCTCGGTCGGGCCGGGGAAGATCACGCTCGTCGGGAACCGGGAGGAGGAGCCGAAGCTCAGGTCGCGGCCCGTGGAGCTCGAGACGGTGTCGGGCCAGACGATCGAGGGCGTCGAGATCGTGCTGCTCCCGGCGAGGCCGATCCGGGGCCGCGTGATCACGCCGGACGGGCGGCCGCGGCCGGGCGCGGTGGTCGGTGTCCGGCCCGCGAGTGGCGGGAAGATCGCGAGCCGCGAGTGGACGGACAAGGAAGGGAAGTTCGCGTTCATGGACCTCGCGGAGGGCGAGTACGAGGTCGGCATCCCCGGTCGCGGATCCACGTGGAGTGGCGACGAACAGGAGGGGGGCTTCCTCGACCAGCCGGCGCCGGTGAAGGTCTCCACCGGGCGCGAGGACCTCGAGTTCATCCTCCCGCTCAAGGGCGCGATCGTCACGGGCAAGGTGGTCGCGAAGAAGGACGGCCGGCCGCTCAAGGAGTTCGAGGCGACCTTCCTCCGGTACAAGCTCTTCATCCCGAGCGACACGGAGTTCAGCAGCTTCCGCGACCCCGACGGGGCGTTCCGCTACGAGGTCGACGAGCCCGGGACGTGGCAGGTGGACCTCTCGGCGCCCGGGTACGCGGCCCACCGCACGGACCGGTTCAGCCTCGCCGCCGGCGAGGTGAAGGACCTGGGCACGATCCGGCTCGGCCCGGGGGGGACGATCGCGGGCCGCGTCCTCGACGCGCAGCAGCGGCCGGTCGCCTACGCGCGGGTGAACATCCTGAACGACAAGCTCCAGACCAACGAGGACGAGCCCTTTACGGATGGCGACGGCCGGTTCGAGGTGCCGGGCGTCTCGCCCGGCATGTTCACGGTCTTCGCCGTGTCCCCGCGCCACCCGCTCGGCATGGTCCGGAATGTGGCCGTGAAGGAGGGCGAGCGCACGGACGTGCAGATCACGTTCGTGGACGCCGCGCCGCTGACGATCGAGGTGCGCAGCACGTCCGGCCAGCCGGTCGAGGGGGCGGCGCTCGACTTCACGTTCCCGGCGGTCGCGCCGCTGACGAGCAAGATGTTCCGCGGCAAGATCCCGCCCGGCTACGGATCGCACAAGAGCGACGCGCAGGGGATGATCTTCCAGCCCTGCCTCCCCCCCGGAGAGGTGACGATCACGATCGAGGCGCCGGGCTTCGACCCCGTGACCAAGAAGCTCGATCTCAAGCCCGGCGAGCCGAACCGGATCGAGATCCGCCTGCGCCCCAAGGACGTCCGGTAGCCCCTGCCTGCGCCAGCGCTGGCGCACTCCGCAGCACGTAACTCCTTGTCGCGCAGCCGGATGCGTGCGTTCCGCAGGTCAACCGTTGCCCTGCGAGAGGAATCTGGCCGATGGATTAGGGGGACACCATGGATTTCCGGGCTCTCCTCCATCGACTCCTCCAGCCTCTGAAGGGCAAGGAAGAGACCATCGCCGCCGCGGCCGTCGCCGGGCTCTCGCTCGTCATCGGCGGCGTCTACCTCTTCGCGCCCGACATCGGCCGCACCCTCGAAGGCCGCACGCTCGCCGGCGCCGCCACCCGCGGCTTCGTGATCGCGCTCGGCCCCGCCACGCTCCTCGTGATGCTCCTCGCGGGCGTCCACGCGATGCTCCGCCTCCTCGGCCGCGGCATCGAGCTCACGCCCCCGCGCGTCGCGTCGAACGTCGCGCTCCTGATCCTCGTCCCGTGCCTCTTCGCGCTCCTCGGAGCGCGGCAGGGCGCCGCGGGCGGCGTCGTCGGCCTCCTCGCCCGCGACGCGGTCCTCTTCCTCTTCCCGCCGCTCTTCGCCGTGCCGCTCCTCACGGGGCTCACGCTCCTCGCTCTCGTCCTCTCGACGGACTGGCTCTTCTACGGCCGGCTCCGCCGCGCGGCCGTCGCCGTCGCCCCCGCGCCCGCCCGCCGGAGGAAGCCCCCCAAGGTGGAGGTGGAGGTGCCCGAGGAACCGGAGGAGGAGGAAGAGCAGGCCGAGGAGCCCGCGGAGCCCGAGGCAGTGGCCCCCGCGCCCCCTCCGCCTCCCGTCCCGGTGGCCAAGTCCCCCTCCCCGCGACCCCTCCCCGTCGACGATCCGCCGCCCCGCGCGCGGAAGGCCGCCGGGAAGTCGCCCCTGCCGCCGATCGACCTGCTCGAGGAGGCGCAGCCGGTCGACACCGGCCGCGTCGAGCGCGCGATCCAGGTCAACGCGCAGGTCCTCGAGAAGACGCTCCTTTCGTTCCGGATCGAGGGACGCGTCGTCGGCTACACGCGCGGCCCCGTGATCACGATGTACGAGATCGCGCTCAAGGAGGGCACGAAGCTCGCGACCGTCGTGACCCGCGCGGACGACCTCGCGATCGCGCTCAAGGCGGAGTCGGTGCGCATCGTCGCGCCGATCCCGGGC
>JAKLKT010000179.1 GCA_023150495.1 Planctomycetota bacterium | reverse complement strand
CGAAAAGCCCGCGCATGGACGGCCAAGGTTACCAGACGGTCAGGCGACGCCGCCAACGCGGGCGCGGAGGTCGTCCTCGGCGAGGCCGCGGAAGAGCACGACCTTGTCGCGCGATGCATGGCCGCGGACGACCTCGACGTCCCTCTCCCGCACGCCGACGGCTGCGGCGAGCACGCGAGCGACCGCCTCGTTCGCGCGGCCCTTCTCCGGGGGCTCGCGCACGGCGACCTTCAGCGCGTCGCCGTGCGCGCCGACGATCGCCTCGCGGGACGCGCCGGGGGCGACGCGGACCTTGAGCGTCGCGCCTTCGGGCGTCGGCCGGATCGCGATCAACCCGTGCGCTCGGGAGGCGGGGGGGCCTGGGGGACCTCGGGATAGTCCGCGCGGTGGAACTCGATCTTCAGCGCGTCGCCGGGGTTCGTCGGGTCCATGACGTCGAGGTAGAAGAGCGTGCCCTCGTGCTGCGCACGGAAGGCGTTGACCTTCTCCTTGATCGCATCCATGGCCGAGGACGCGGTCGCCGCGTCGTACTCGCGGAGGAGCGCCTCGTAGTCCGCCCGCGCCTTCGCCTCGAGCTCGGCCCGGGTCCTCAGGGAGCGGGCCGCGGCGGCGAGCCGCTCGTCGCCCGTCCGGAGCACCTCCTCGAAGTGGCGGACCGCGTCCTTGTACTGCATGGTCTCGAAGCAGAAGGCTCCGAGCGCGAACTGGATCTCGGGCGTCACCTCGACCCAGCGCGGCTCGTTCAGGTGCAGGAAGACCGAGTTGTAGACCCAGTCCATGGGGAAGTCGCCGAGCGGGAACACGGTCTGCTTGTTGCGGGGCTTCGCGATGGCGAACTTGTAGCGCTCCGCGTCCTTGCCGGTGAGCGTCGCGTCCTTCAGCTCGTCCCCCGGGAACGGGATGCGGTCGAGGGCGAGCGTCTTCAGCGGCCTCGCGCCGCCCTCCGTCTCCATCAGCACGACATCCACGTGGAACCGCCCGAAGAGGAACTCGCACCACTGGAGCATGGCGATGCGTTCCTTGGCGAACCGCCGGTAGAGCGGCGTCTTGATCCTGTCGTTGGCGATGAGCTGCTGCCACTGGCCGATCGCGCCCGGGAAGTCGCAGCTCATCACGTGGTTCGGCATCTCCGGGTCGAGGCTGCAGATGAGCCGCTGGAGATCGCGGACGCGCACACGGTCCTCGCCGAGGCTCTTCGCCGTGCGCTGGGCGACCACGCCCTCGAGCCGCACCTGCTGCTCGCGGGCACCCGCGATGAGGTCGCCGATCTCCGCGTTGGGCGGGCCGGCCTCGTCGCGGAACTTGCGGACCTCGTCGAGCTTCTTGATGGCGGCGTCGATCGCGGCGGGGTCGGCCTCCGCCGCGAGATCCTTCGCCTCCTTGATGGCCACGTCGGCGACGGTCTTCGCCTCACTGAGGATCCTCGGCCTCTCGTCGCGGAAGTACTTCCGGGACTCCTCGACGGCGTCCCTGATCCGCTTGAACTCCATCGCGTCGAGCGTCAGGGAGGGAACGACCGGGCTCACCCACTTCCACGTGACGACGGGCGCGAACGGATCGTCCTTCTGGGGCTTCCCCGTGCCGGCGGCGTCGCAGAGATTGACGGCGTTCTCGTATCGGCGATTCGCCCTGTACTCGGTGAGCAGCGCGCGCTGCTTCGCGTCGATCTCCTTGATCTCGTTGAGCTTCGCGTCCTGCTTCTCGCGCTTGTCCTGGGCGGATTCGTCCCACTTGGCGAGCTCGTCGCGGATCTCCTTGGCCTGCTTGAGCGCCCTCGACGAGAACTCCGCCTCCTGCTCGAACTCCTTCGCGAGCGGGCTGTTCCCGAACTCCTCCAGCTCCTTGGCGACAAAGAGCCACTTGTCCTCCAGCTGGGAGGCCTTGCTCAGATCGTCGTACACGGAGGAGATGGGGACCTCTGCCCTCAGGTCGCTGCGGGCCTTCTCCCGCATGGCGAGCTTGGCGGTGGCATCGCTCAGCCGCCCCTTCCGGGCCTCCTCCCTCGCCTTCTGCTCCGCTTCCTCCCGCTGCTTGTTCGCCTCCGCGGCAGCCGCGGCCGCCTCGGGATCGAAGACGGTCTGGGGCCCGCGGGACGCGAGGTACCAGACCGTCACGCCGGCGACGAGCAGCAGCAGGACGAGCGGGATCAGGACCTTCTTGCCGACGCCCTTCTTGATGATCGCGCCCTTGATGCCGTGGTGGGCGCAGACCTCCTCGAGCGCGGCGATCACGTCCTTCGCGGACTGGTAGCGCTGCGCCGTGTCCTTCGCGAGCATCTTCGCGATGACGAGATCGAGGTCGTCCGGGACCGTCTCGTCCACGGACGACGCCGCGGGCGGCGGCTCCTTGATGTGCTTGAGGACGATCTCCTTCGCCGTCTTGCCGGTGAAGAGCGTCGTCCCCGTGATCATCCGGAAGAACGTGGCGCCGAGGCTGTAGATGTCGGCCCGGTGGTCGACCTCCTTGCCGAGCGCCTGCTCGGGCGGGATGAAGTGCGGCGTGCCGATGACGCCCGCGTCCTCCTCGCCCTCGCCCCGCTTCGCGAGACCGAGGTCGGCGATCTTCACCCGGCCGTCCTCGTTGAGCATGAGGTTGTCGGGCTTGATGTCCCGGTGGACGATCCCCTTGCTCTCCGCGTACTCGAGGCCGTGCGCCGCCTCGAGCACCTGGAGGATCGCCTGCTCCCAGGGGATCTTCTTCTCCTTCTCGAGGATCTCCTCGATCGAGCCCTTGCCGAGGAACTCCATCGAGAAATAGACGAGGTCGCCCTCGGTGCCCGCGTCGTAGACCTGCACGACGTTCGGATGGATGAGCTGGGCGGCCGCCCGGGCCTCGTTGATGAAGAGGTCCCGGAACCCCTTGTCCTTCACGTGCTGGTCGCGCAGCACCTTGAACGCGACATCGCGGTGGAGGGACAGCTGCGTCGCCCGGTAGACCTTCCCCATCCCGCCCGCGCCGACGAGCTCGTTCAGCTTGTAGCCGCCGACGATGCGACCCACCAGGGGGTCCGGGGGCGGGGGGGCCTTGGGCTTCGCGGCCGGCGCGGGCGCCGCGGCGAGGCCGAGCACCGTCGCGCCGATGCGGAAGGTCGCGTTCGGCTTGAGCGTGGCCTGCGAGATCTTCTGGTCGCCGACGAACGTCCCCGCGGTCGCCGTGTGGTTCCGGAGGATGACGCCCTGGTCCGAGACCTCGAGGGAGCAGTGGCCCTTGAGGACCAGCGGGTCCGTGAGGACAAGCGAGGCGTCCTCGTTGCAGCCGACCGTGTAGGTCTTGCCGCGCTCCAGGGGGAGTTTCTTGCCCTGGTCGGGCCCGCGGGTGACGTGAAGGACGAACAAAAGCACCTCCGCCGGCGCCCGGCCTCCCGGCCGAGGCGTCCCACCCGCATTCTAACGGCCGGTGGGACTCCTTGCCCCCACAAGTGCGGTCCCGATTCGCACATGGGTGGCTCCTTCCTCGACGGCGGTCTCGTAGTCCCCGCTCATCCCCATGCTGAGGGACCGGAGAGGCGGGCCGTCGCCGGCCCGGTTCAGCTCGCCGAGGAGCTCCCGGAGCGCCCGGAACACGGGACGGGGGTCGGCCTCGACCGGGGGCACCGTCATGAGGCCGAGCACCTCGACCGTCCCGGTCCGGAGCGCCGCCAGCCGGAGGGCGCGCGCGTCCTCGGGGCGGGCGCCGTGCTTCCGGACGTCCCCGGCGACGTTGACCTCGACGAATGCCTGCAGCCTCCGTCCCGTCGCCCCGAGCGCCTCGACGAGGGGGATGGAGTCGAGCGAGTGGATCACGGAGAAGAGCTCCGCGGCCCGCCGCGCCTTGTTCCGCTGCAGGTGGCCCACGAGGTGCCACCGCACGGCGGCGCGCACGAGGGGCGCTTTCGAGGCCGCCTCCTGGACCCGGCTCTCGCCGATGTCGAGGACGCCGAGCGACGCGACTTCGTCGACGACCGAAGCGGGCCTCGTCTTCGTCACGGCCACGATCGTGACCTCGCGGCGGGGGTCGGCACCGCGGGCGAGCGCCGCTCCGATCCGCCCGCGAATGTCCCTCAGCCGCCGCTCGATCTCAGGCATGACGCGCTAACTCCCGCATGGACAAAAGGATACGCTCGCGACGAAGCCCAGAACGGCCTTGACACTCGGAAGGCGGTTTTTGTATCGTGGCGCGCTCGTTCGCGGACGACCCGGCGCATGGCGAAGGGCCCGCGAGTGGGTGACGGCAAGCGTGGAGGACGGTCCATGACCAAGCGCCTGGTGTTCGTCGCGTTCATCGCGGCGACGATGGCCTGCAAGAGCAGCACGACGAGCAAGTCCGGCGGCGACCAGGGGCGCGCCAAGAGCGGCACCGGGGCGATGGCCCCGGTCGGACGCGACGCGGTCGAGATCGCGCTCATGGGTCTCGGGATCGAGGGGCGTCCGCTCCGGATCGACCTCAACCAGGACCGCAAGGGCGAGCAGATCCGCTTCGCGCAGGCGCACCTGACGGGCGACCTGCTCCTCCTCGAGACGAGCGAGAAGAAGCCGCGGGTCTACGCCTTCCAGCGCGGGACCCTCCAGGCGAGCTGGGCGTCGGACCTGATGGAGCCGACCGCCTTCCCGGTGGCCTCGAACGGCGACACCGTGGTTCTCGTGTCGCCGCACTACGCGCACTGCCTCGAGGCCTTCACCGGGCGCGGCGCGCTCCAGTTCATGTCGGGCGGCCTCGAGGGCGTCACGATGCCCCCGAAGGAGCTGCCCTTCACCCCGACGGGCGGCGCCGCGGTCGGGAACGACACGTTCTACATCCCGTCGCTGGGCAGCCCGCGGAACAACAAGAACATCGAGTCCTTCAGCATGGTCACCGGCCAGGTCGGCTGGGGGTACCGCGCGCCCGGGGACATCCTCACGAGCCCGGTGGTGGGCGGCCCCTCGACCGACCCGAAGCTCTACTTCGTGACGCGCACGGGCCTCGTCACGTGCATGGACGCCACGAACTACGGCTTCCCGCCCGTGGGGCCGACGCGCTGGGAGGCGCTCCTCGAGGCGGGCGTCGACTACGACATCCACGTGACGGAGGACACCGCGTCCGACGCCGGCTCGGTGTTCGTCGTCGACCGCGAGGGCGTCGTCTACTGCCTCAACCGGATCACCGGCGCCCGGCGCTGGACGCACGCCACCGCGCGCACGGCGCGCGGCGGCCCGAAGGTGTTCGGGCCGGTCTGCGTCGTGCCGATGACGAAGGGCCTCTGCGCCTTCGACACCGTGAACGTGATCTACGCGCTGAAGATCAGCGGCGGTCCCGAGGACGGCAAGACCCGCTGGGTCCGTTCGGGCCAGCCGGCCACGATCGGCGGCGTGACCTTCAAGCTCGAGGGCGAGATCCTCACCGCCTCGGGCGGCTCCTTCCGGGTCAACCGCAACGCGCCGGTCGAGCGCGCCCCGCTCTACAACGACTCCGAGGTGCTGATCGGCGCGACGGTGGTCAAGGTCGAGGACCACGGCAGCCGGCCGCTGTGGCAGGACAAGGACTACGACGCGATCCTCGCGCGGATGGGCGAGAAGCTCATCGCGAAGAAGGGCGACAAGCTGGTCGCGCTCGACATGTGGACCGGCGAGCCCGCCGGCGAGACGGTCTCCATCGCCGGCGTGCGGCTGATCCCGGTCAACACGAGCAGCGCGAACCTCTACCTGGTCGGCGGGAACGCCGTCGTCTACGGCTTCTACCCCCGGTAGCGGACCGTGTCCCGACGGGACGGGGCCCCGGAAACGTTCCGCGGCCCCTTGCCGGGTCAAGGTAGAATCCAAGGGTGACGCTTCCCTTCGCGTTCCTCCAGAATCTCGGGGCCGGCGAGATCATCCTGATCCTCGCTGTACTGCTCCTGCTGTTCGGCAGCAGCAAGTTGCCGAAGCTCGCCCGCAGCCTCGGCTCCTCGATGACGGAGTTCAAGAAGGGGCTGCGCGGGGAGCCCTCCGCCGACGAACCGGCGAAGAAGCTGGACGAGAAGGCGGGCGAGAAGACGAAGACCGGCGAGTGACTGCGCGCTAGGCGCCGTCCCCCCACGCCCCCCTGCTTCGTACGGTGACGGCGTCGCCGTCGAGCCCCCAGCGCTCCCCTCCTCCCGTGACGTGCTCGGCCCTCCGTCCCGCCTGGAGGAAGGCCCGGAGCGCCGCGTAGCCCGTCGAGGTCAGCGGCGGACCCTCCGGCCGGAGCGCCTCGACGAGGTACGGGAACGCCGCGCGCGGCTCCGCGAGGAGCCGGAGCCGGCCCGCGGCGGGGGCAAGCCCGGACGCGCGGGCATGAAGGACCTCCCGGACCGCGAGGGCGAGGTCGCCGATCCGGCAGAGGAGCGGCACCGGGTCCTCGCCGAGCGCGTCCGCGAGCGCCGGCAGGACGAGGTGGCGCACACGCGCGCGGGCCCCGCC
>JAKLKT010000178.1 GCA_023150495.1 Planctomycetota bacterium | reverse complement strand
ACGGCCGCTCGCGTCGCTCTCCGCCTCCGCCTCGCCGCCCAGGAGCCCCTCGACGAGCACGCGCGCCCCCGCGACCGGCGCCAGGTCCTCCGCGCGGAGGACGGTCACGCGGAGCGAGCCCCTGGAGTCGCGCGACTCGGGCTCGCGCGCGGGCTCCGCGCGCGACTTCCCGCCCGGCAGGAAACCCGTGAGGAGGTTCCCTAGGGGGAGCAGGAGCGCGAGCAGGATCAGCAGGATCAGGGCGCCGAGGAGGCGCGGGCGGCGGCTCTTCCTGGACATGAGGGGGCTTCGGGGGCCGAGGCTATAATTGACCCATCGGCAGGAGTCCGATCCCCATGAAATACGCCTCAATCGCGCTCGCCTGCCTCCTCGGGGTCGCGGTGGCCCAGGAGGATGGCGAGAAGCCCAAGGAAGAGCCCCCCGAGCAGCAGCCTGCCGAGGAGGGATGCGGCGAGGAGGAGGAGAGCGAGAAGGCCCCGCCGCCCCCGGCGGCCCCGGCCGACCCGAAGAAGATCATCGCGGACCTGACGCTCGCGAACGCCGCGAAGGATGTCGGGCGCATCGACACGGCTGCCAAGGAGGCGCTCGCGTGGGCGAAGGGCGCCAAGGACGAGGCGACGGCGGAGACCCTCGCGGTCGAGCTCGCCGACTCGATCAAGGCCGCGAAGGGCAACTACGGCACGCTCAACGTGGTGGTCGAGGCGCTCGGCGAGCTCCGCACGAAGGAGGGCCTGAAGTCGCTCAAGAAGATCGGCTTCCAGAAGAAGGCGAAGGACGCCCAGGATGAGAAGCTCCAGGCCTACGCGCTCGTCGGCGTCGGGAAGTTCGGCGACCCGAAGGACGTCCCGGCGTTCGAGGAGGCCGCGAAGAGCGAGAGCACCGTCGTCGCCAAGGGGGCCTACGAGGCGCTCGGCCTCTACGGGCCCGCGAAGGCGAAGATCCGGAAGCAGTGCGTGGAGCTCCTCATGAAGCGGGTCGACATGGAGTACCCGAGCTCCGGCGGCCAGGGCGGCAAGAGCGTCAGCGCGGAGAAGCAGGCGCGCTGGGCCGAGGTCTCGCCGGCCATCGTGGGCTCCCTGAAGGCGCTCTGCCGCGAGAACACCATCAACGACGTCGACAACTGGCGCGAGTGGTGGAAGGAGAACAAGAAGAAGGCCTGGAAGGACGACGACGAGAGCTGATTCATGAAGGGACGGGCGCTGTTCGTCCTGCTCATGGTCGGCGCGTGCGCGGCGATCGTCGCGATCGGTCTCACGGTCCTCTCCAACTGGCTCTTCCGCGGGCAGGCGGGCATCTCGGGCGACCAGGTCGCGCGCCTCGTGATCCTCGTCTTCGTGATCGGCATGACGCCGCTCGGCCTCATGTGGGCCCGCTCGCGCAAGCGGCGGGAGGAGTAGCTCGCTCCTGGGAGGCCCGTGCACGCGCCCGTCCGCGGGGGCGTGCCGCTTCGAGCCCGTGATCCCTGCCGGCCGGCGGCCCGACGCTCTCAGTCCCGCCGCGCGAGCGAGAGCATGTAGATGAGTTGTCCGATCGCCGTGACCGCGGCCGCCACGTAGGTGAGCGCCGCGGCGCCGAGCACCTTCGAGACCCCCTCGGCCTCCTCCTCCGTCGTCACGATGCCGCTCGATGCGAGGACGGCCTTCGCCCGGCGCGAGGCGTCGAACTCCGTCGGCAGCGTCACGAGCTGGAAGAGGATCACGGCCGCGAAGAGCGCGATGCCGGCGTAGATCATCCCCGTGGCGTTGGCGAAGATCCCGAGGAAGAAGAGGACCATCCAGAGGCGGTCGCCGATCATCGCGACCGGCACGATCGCCGACCGGAGCTTCAGCGGGAAGTAGGCGTGCGCGTCCTGGATCGCGTGGCCCGCCTCGTGCGCCGCGACGGCCACCGCCGAGACCGAGCGGCCGCCGTAGACCCCGGGAGAAAGGCGGAGCGCCTTCGCGCGAGGGTCGTAGTGGTCCGTGAGCATCCCCCGGTGAGGCTCGATCCGGACGCCCGCGATGCCCGCGGCGCGGAGGACGGCCGCGGCGGCCTCGGCGCCGGACATCCCCGTGCGGACGCCCAGCCGCGCGTAGCGATGGAACGTCGAGCGCACGCGGGCGGCGGCCCAGAGGGAGGGGATCGCGAGGATCGCGGTGACGAGGTACCAGCCGATCATGCCGGACGGGAACGCGAACACCGTGCCGGCCGGCCGGGCCCCGGCGGAGGCGGGTCCGGGCCCCCGGAGCCCCCTCCCTTTCGCCTAGGGGCTCTGCCACCCTGCGCCGAGGGGCTTGTCATTCTGGCAAGGCCCCGGGCGCGCCCTCGGCCTCTAACCCGTTATGCCATAACGACTTGCGGCCCGGACGGGCATCGGCACCGCGTTCGCTCTCCTGCACGGCTTCCAAGGAGGAAGTACGGATGGCGAAGCAGCTCGCATTCGAGCATGAGGCGCGGGAGCACCTGCGGAACGGCGTCGCGAAGCTCGCGAAGGCCGTGCGGACGACGTTCGGTCCCCGCGGGCGCACCGCCGTCATCGACAAGGGTTGGGGCAACCCGACGGTCACGAAGGACGGGGTCAGCGTCGCGGAGGAGGTCGAGCTCTCGAACCCCTACGAGAACCTCGGCGCGCAGCTCCTGAAGGAGGCCGCCACGAAGACGTCCGACGTCGCCGGCGACGGCACGACGACGGCCACCGTCCTCGCGGAGGCGATCTTCAACCAGAGCCTCCGGTACGTCTCCGCCGGCGCGAGCGTCGCGGCGATCGGCCGCGGCATGCGCATCGCGGTCGAGAAGGTGACCGGGTTCTTCGAGGGCTTCGCCCGGAAGATCGAGACGAAGGAGGAGATTCGCCAGGTCGGCACCATCGCGGCGAACGGCGACATCGAGGTCGGCAAGATGATCGCCGAGGCGATGGAGAAGGTCGGCCGCGACGGCGTGATCACGGTCGAGGAGGGCAAGGGCATCGAGACGGCCGTCGAGGTCGTCGAGGGCATGCAGTTCGACCGCGGTTTCGCGAGCCCGCACTTCGTCACCGACCCGGACCGGATGGAGTGCGTGCTCGAGGACGCCTACGTCCTCATCTACGACGACAAGATCTCGGCCGCGGCCGACCTCGTGCCGCTGCTCGAGCAGATCTCGAAGACGGGGAAACCGCTGCTCGTCATCGCGGAGTCGGTCGAGGGCGACGCACTCGCGACGCTCGTCGTGAACAAGCTGCGCGGCGTGCTCAAGGGCTGCGCGGTGAAGGCGCCCGGCTACGGCGACCGCCGGAAGGCCATGCTCGAGGACATCGCGGTCCTCGTGAAGGGCAAGCCGGTCTTCAAGGAGCTCGGCCTGCGCCTCGACAACGTCGCCCTGAAGGACCTCGGCCGCGCGAAGCGGATCGTGATCGACGCCGAGAACACGACGATCGTGAAGGGCGCCGGCGCGGCGGCCGACATCAGCTCCCGCTGCGCGCAGATCCGCCGCGAGATCGACCAGAGCGACAGCGACTACGACAAGGAGAAGCTCCAGGAGCGGCTCGCGCGGCTCTCCGGCGGCGTCGCGCAAATCAACGTCGGCGCGGCGACCGAGAGCGAGATGAAGGAGAAGAAGGCGCGCGTCGAGGACGCGCTCCACGCGACGCGGGCCGCGATCGAGGAGGGGGTCCTCCCCGGCGGCGGCGTCGCGCTCGTCCGCGCCCGCGACGCGGTCCTCAGGAACCTGAAGCTCGACTCGCACGACGAGCAGCTCGGCGTGCGCATCATCCACGACGCGCTCTCCGTCCCGGCCGCCGCGATCGCGGAGAACGCCGGCTACGACGGCGCGCTGGTCGTGAAGAAGATCAGCAAGGGCACCGGCGCCATGGGCTTCGACTCGACGACCGGCGAGACCGGCGACATGTTCAAGCTCGGGATCGTGGACCCCGCCAAGGTGACCCGCTCGGCGCTCCAGAACGCGGCCTCGGTCGCGTCGCTGCTGCTGAGCACGGAGGCGCTCATCACCGACGTCCCGGAGAAGAAGGGCGAGGGTGACGACGAGGGCCATCACCATCACGACGAGTTCGGCGGCGACGAGGACTGGTAACCGGAGGAGTTCCTACCCATGACGAAGATTCGACCCCTAGAGGACAGGATCGTGGTGAAGCCGCTCGAGGGCGAGCAGAAGACCGCGGGCGGGATCTACCTGCCGGACACGGCGAAGGAGAAGCCCATCCAGGGCGAGGTCATCGCCGTCGGGCCGGGGAAGTACATCGAGTCGAAGGGCGACCGCGTGCCGCCGCCGCTCAAGGCCGGCGACAAGGTCATCTTCGGCAAGTACGCGGGCGCCGAGGTGCGGATCGCGGGCGAGGAGCTCAAGATCCTCGAGATGAAGGACGTCCTCGCGAAGATGGAATAGAGGGGGCCCCGGGGGCCGCCAAGGGAGACAAGAGACGTGGCGAAGCAGATTCTCTTCGATACGGAGGCGCGCCAGCGCGTCTTCGAGGGCGTGAAGAAGGCCGCGGCCGTCGTCAAGGCGACGCTCGGGCCCGGCGGGCGCAACATCATCCTCCAGAAGTCCTTCGGCAAGCCCGTGATCACGCGCGACGGCGTGACCGTGGCGAAGGAGATCGATCTCGAGGAGCCCTTCGAGAACATGGGCGCGAAGATGGTGAAGGAGGTCGCCAGCAAGACGAACGACGTCGCGGGCGACGGCACCACCACGGCGAGCCTGCTCCTCGAGGCGATCTACGCCGAGGGGCTGAAGGCGCTCGCCGCGGGCGGCGCGCCCGTCCTCCTCCAGCGCGGGATCGACAAGGCCACGGCCTCGGTCGTCCAGGCGCTCGAGAAGATGGCGACGCCCGTCCAGGGCGGGAAGCAGATCGAGCAGGTCGCGACCCTTGCCGCCAACCACGACAAGGAGATCGGCGCGATGATCGCGAACGCGATCGAGAAGGCCGGCAAGCAGGGCGTGATCACCGTCGAGGAGGGCAAGGGCATCGAGTCGACCCTCGAGACCGTGGACGGCCTCCAGTTCGACAAGGGCTTCATCTCGCCCTACTTCATCACCGACGGCGAGTCGCTCAACTGCGTGCTCGAGGACGTCTCGATCCTCTTCTACGAGAAGAAGCTCTCCTCGCTCCGCGAGCTCGTACCCGTCCTCGAGAAGGTGGCCCACGCGGGCCGGCCGATCCTCGTGATCGCCGAGGATGTCGACGGCGAGGCCCTCGCGGCGCTCGTCATCAACCGGCTGCGCGGCGTCCTCAAGGCGTGCGCGGTCAAGGCGCCCGGCTTCGGCGACCGCCGGAAGGCGATGCTCGAGGACATGGCGGTCCTGACCGGCGGCACGTTCCTCTCCGAGGACACCGGCACGAAGCTCGAGAACGTCACGCTCGAGCACCTCGGCCACGCCGAGAAGGTGATCGTCGAGAAGGAGAAGACGACGATCGTCGGCGGCGCGGGCAAGAAGTCCGCGATCGAGCAGCGCATCAAGCAGATCAAGGCGCAGATCGAGAAGGCGACCTCGGACTACGACAAGGAGAAGCTCGAGGAACGCCTCGCGAAGCTCTCCGGCGGAGTCGCGGTCGTCAAGGTCGGCGGCAAGACCGAGAGCGAGATGAAGGAGCGGAAGTTCCGCGTGGACGACGCGCTCCACGCCACCCGCGCGGCCGTCGAGGAGGGGATCGTCCCCGGCGGCGGCGTCGCGCTCCTCCGCGCCCGCGAGGCGGTCGAGAAGATGAAGCTCGAGGGCGACGAGCGCATCGGCGCGCAGATCCTCAAGGATGCCCTCGCGCTGCCGGTGAGGACGATCGCCCACAACGCGGGCGAGAACGGCTCGCTGGTCGTGGCCGAGATCCTCGACCGGAAGGAGAAGAATTTCGGGTACGACGCGCTGTCGAAGACCTACGGCGACATGATCGAGATGGGGATCCTCGATCCCCTCAAGGTCGTCCGGGTCGCCCTCCAGAACGCGGCGGGCCGGGCCGGCCTCATGCTCACGATGGAGACCGTGATCACCGAACTGAAGGAGAAGGAGAAGGCCGCGGTCGGCGCGACGGCCTGACCGGAATACCCGTTCCGGGGGGGCCCCCGCGCCCCCCCGGCATAGAAACGCGATGAGCCCCGTGTCCGACAAGCGCGACTACTACGAAGTTCTCGGGGTTCCGAAGAACGCCGAACCCGAGGAGATCAAGAAGGCCTACCGCCGGATCGCGCTCAAGTACCACCCGGACAAGAACCCGGGGGACAAGGAGGCGGAGGAGATCTTCAAGGAGGCGGCCGAGGCCTACGAGATCCTCTCCGACAAGGAGAAGCGCGCCCAGTACGACCGGTTCGGCCACAAGGGCGTCGGGGGCGCGCCGCACTTCGGGAGCGTCGAGGACATCTTCAGCGCGTTCGGCGACATCTTCGGCGGCCGCGGCGGCTCGATCTTCGAGCAGATCTTCGAGGGGTTCGCAGGGGGG
>JAKLKT010000177.1 GCA_023150495.1 Planctomycetota bacterium | reverse complement strand
CTCTATGTCGACGGCGCCCTCGCGGCGGTCGATGCGGGGGGGGCTCCGGGGGCCGTGACGCCCGCGGCGCCGCTCTTCCTCGGCCGCGCGGGCGCCACGTTCCTCAAGGGGTCGCTCGACGAGGTGCGCGTCTGGTCGCTCGCGCGGACGGAGGCGGAGGTCCGCCGCGACATGTACCGGCGCCTGACCGGCGCCGAGCCGCTGCTGCGCGCGTACTGGCGGATGGACGACAACATCCTGCAGCTCGTGGTGGACGCGACGTCGGCGCAGCACACCGGCACGCTCGGCGCGGACATGAACCCCGGCGACGACGACCCTGTGAGCCGCCTCTCGCCCGCGTGGCCCGTGGTCACCGACCTCGACGGGAGCCCGCTCGACGGGACGTTCCCGGGGACGCTGCCGGCGGGGATCGGGAAGCCGGGCGTCGACTTCGTCGCGACCTTCCGCATCCAATGACGCTCTCGATCCGGGCGCTCGACGCCGCGGGAGCCCGGGACTTCCGGTCGGTGATGCGGCGCGCGAACGCGGAGGCGGGGAGCTGCCTCTGCACCGCCGCCTACGTCGAGACGTGGAAGGACAGGACCCTCGCCGCGCCGTGCCGCGAGCGGATGTTCCGCGAGGGGGTGTCGGACGGCTTCCTCCTCTACGACGGGGGTCGGGCGGTCGGGTGGTGCCAGGCGGCGCCGCGCGACGCGTTGGTGAACCTCGTGCGTGGACGCGGCTTCCCGCGCGATGCCGCCATCTGGGGGATCTCCTGCATCGTGCTCGTGCCGGAGGCGAGGAGGCGGGGTAACTCACACGAGTTCCTGCGGCTCGTGCTCCAGGAGCTCGCGCGGCGCGGCGTGGCGCGCGTTCAGGTGTTCGCGTGCCGGTACGGCCCCGACGAGGACACGAGCGCGTTCCTCGAGCTCCCGGAGAGCCTCTGCGCGAGGGCCGGCATGACGCTCGAGCAGGACCACCCGATGCGCCCCGTCTACGGCATGGCGCTCGCCGCCCCGCCGTAGCCGTGGCCGATCATCCCCCCGAGACGGCCTGCATGATCGTGATGCGGTCGCCGTCGCGGAGGCGCGGCGGCGGGCCCTCGCCGAACCGCGTGTTCACGTCGTTGACGAAACAGAGGACGTGCCGGCGCAGCGCGCCGGTCTCGTCGCAGACGTGCACCCGGAGCGCGGGCAGCTTCCGGAACGCGTCGTCGAGCGCCTGCGTCCACGTGTCTCCCTCCGCCTCGATCCGGCGGACGCCGCCGAGGACGTTCCCGAGCATCGACGGGAGGTCGATCGTCACCCTGGCCACGGCGCTCCCCGGAGCCCCTACCTGTCCGCGTACGCGGCGACGTGCAGGATGCGCGGCAGCGTGCACGGGAGCGGCCGCCACGTGTCGCCGCTGTCGGCGCTCGCGAACGCCTGCCCGGAGGTCGTGCCGAAGTAGACGCCGCAGGGCTTCTGGGCGTCGACGGCCATCGCGCCGCGGAGCACGCCGGCGTAGGTGGGGGTGTTCGGGAGGCCCTCCCCGAGCCCCTCCCAGCTCTTCCCGCCATCGCGGCTCCGGTAGACCCGGAGCTTCCCGTCGACGGGCATCCTGTACTCGTCGCTCTCGAGCGGGACGATGAAGAGGCTCTTCGTGTGCGGATCGACCGCGACCGGGAAGCCGAAGCTCGCGCTGATCTTGGCGCCGGGCATCCCGACGGAGCCCGCGGGCAGCCCGTTCTCGGCGGCGTCCCACGTGTCGCCGCCGTTCCTCGAGATGTAGAAGCCGGCGTGGTCCTGGCGGTAGATCGTGTCGGGCTCCTTCGGGTCCGACGCGAGGCCGTGGACGCAGAAGCCGATGTCCTTCCACTTCTCGTCCTCGATCACGTGGCGGACGCCCTTGTTCTTCGGCGTCCAGGACCTGCCGCCGTCGTCGGAGCGCCAGACGCCGACCGCGGAGATCCCGATCCAGATGCGGTTGCCGTGCACGAGGATCGAGTGGAGGCAGAGCCCGCCCGCGCCCGGGAACCAGTTGGGGCGCGAGGGGTGGTCGTTGAGGCTCGCGACGGGCTGCCACGACTCGCCGTCGTCGTCGCTCGTGAAGAGGCCCGCGGTGTCGGCGCCCGCGTAGAGGCGCTTGCCCGCCGCCGCGAGCGTCCAGATCTGGTTCATGCGCGGCTCGAAGCCGGGGCCGACGGCGACGCCCGGCGTCGGCTGCCTGTCGCTCTTCGCCTTCGGGTAGGAGGGACCCTTCTCGACCTGCTTCCAGTCCTTCAGGTTCGTGCTCGTCTGGAGCGCCGCGCCGTACACGTAGGAGGAGGTCGCGAAGAGGTAGCGACCGCCGGGAGTGCGCGTGGACGCGGTCACCTTCCAGCCCTTGAAGAGCGGGCCCTCGACGGTCCACTTCGCGCGGTCCTTCGAGCGGCAGAGAAACGCGCCCTTCTCGGTCCCGAGAACGAGAGTAGTGCTCATGGCGCCCTAGTATTCGCGCCCCGCGAGGAATTGTCTCGCCCGGATCTTTTCCCGATTCGACGCGCGCAAGTGCTTGACGGCACAAGGGATGCGGCGGCAGGGTGCGGCACGCGTGCCGCAGATAACCGGGGGGAGAAGGCCCCGGGGCGGGGGGATACTGCCACCTCGGGAAGGAGGCCACGGGCATGCGCACGGCATGGGTGGTTCTGGCGCTCGCGGGGACGGCGGCCGCGCAGGAGATCGGCGAGCCCGCCCCGGCGATCGCGGCGGACGGCTGGCTCAACGTCCCGGCGGGCGAAGCGCCTTCGCTCGACGCGTTCCGCGGGAAGGCAGTCCTGATCGAGTTCTGGGACACGGGGTGAGGCCCCTGCGTTCGTGCGTTGCCCCACGTGCAGGACATCCACGAACGCTACGGCGACCACGGCGTGGTCGTCCTCGCCATCTCGCGCGAGCCCGTCTCGAAGATGAAGCCGTTCCTCGAACAGAACGGGTACACGATGCGCGCGGGCTCGGACGCGCAGAAGGCGATGTGGGCCGCGTACGGTGTGCAGGGCATCCCGTCGTCGCGCCTCATCGACGGCGACGGGAAGCTCGTGTGGAGCGGTTCGCCGTACGGGAGCGAGCAGGAGCTCGACAAGCTGCTCGGGCTGCCGGGCGATCCCGCGGAGATGCTCTCCGCGGCTCTCGCCGCCTGGGGGGACAGGCAGAAGCTGAAGCCCCTGCTGGTGCGCCTCGCGCGGAAGGGCGGGACGGCGTTCGATCTGAAGGCGTGGGCGGGAAAGCTCGCCCTGGCGCCGCTTCCGGCGGGGAAGGCCCCGCCGAAGCTGAAGCCCGAGGCCGCGCTCGACCAGTACGCGGCGGGGAACGCGGCCGCGGGGCACGCGCTCGTCTCGCAGGGGCCGGAACGGTTCGACCTCGCGGCGTGGGCGCGCGAGCGGCTCGCGAAGCTCTACCCCGTGAAGAAGGACGAGATCCAGGAGATGCTCGCCGCGGGGCGCTACCGGAGCGTGCTCGAGGCGCTCGCGACGCGCGACGCGGCGGGGCCGGTCGTGCAGGCTGCGGCGAAGGACGAGAGGTTCGTGGCGTTCTGCCGGCGCGGCTTCGAGGAGCGCCGGGCGCTCGCGCGCAAGGGGCTGATGGCACTTCACTGGCCGATCGCCAACCGGATCCCCGAGAACAACGACGGGTTCTGGCGCGACATCTCGGTGAGCGGGATGGCGACATCGGAGGACCGGACCCGGGTCGTCGGGATCCTGATCGCCGGCATGATGGTGACGGCGGAGTCGGCGCCCGGGTTCATCGACGGCCAGCTGACGGAGCACCTGCTGATGAAGGGGCTCGCGTCGGGCGACAAGGTCGCGCCGGGGCGCCTCGGGAAGGACGTCGAGAAGGAGCGCGAGTCGATCCTCAAGGACCTGAAGGCGAAGTACGGCTGGGCACAGGTCAACGGTTGACCTGTGCCGCCGTCGCAAGTCCGGGCCTGCGCGGCACTTGGCGCCGCACGGGTGCGTCAGCTCTGGCGCGCCACGGACGGGACGGCGCTGTCGCGGCGGCACCGGGGCGCCGCGCGGTCGCCGTCGAGCGGGCTCTCCCGGCCGCGTGCGACTTGCGGACCGCCGGCCCCTCCATCGCACGGAGGCCACCTCGTCACGAGTCTCTCCCCGGGGTGGCCGGCGTCCGTCCGTTGCGCCAGCGATGGCGCACCTCGGCCGGCGCAAGTCGTGCTCGGACACGCAGTTGCGTACGCCGCGCAGGTCAACCGTTGAGGTACGGAGCGAGTGAGGCGCGCTCTTCGGCGATCTCCTGGGGCGAGCGGCAGGTCATCGCGATCTCGTGGCGCACGAAGGCCGCGAGCTTCCTCCGCGCGATCCAGAGGCGGTTCCGGTCCACCTCCTGCTCGTCCAGGTGCTTCCGAAGGTCCTCGTAGTACGTCGGCGCCTCCGCCGCGAGCCGCCCCATCGCGCGCTCCACGAGGTGCAGCGCCCAGGCGCGGTCGAAGTCCGGCGCCGGCGCCTCCGGATCCGCGAGCTCCGCCGCGGGCTTCGGCCGTCGCCGGTGCCAGTCCACGAGGACGTGGAGCGTCACCGTGCAGAGCAGGGACCGGAACCGCCCGCGCTGCGGGTCCGCCTTCGCGAGAACGCCGCCCCTGAGCAGCCGCACGAACACCTCGTGGCAGAGGTCCTCGCATTCCTGCGGCGGCGCGCCCCGCCCGCGCAGGAACTCGACGACCGGCGCGCGATACCCCTCCGCGAACCGGTCCAGCGCGAGCGGCTCCCTGGCGCCCGCATCGCGCACGAGATCCCATACGGTCGTGGGGAACACGCCGCAAGTATACTTGCGCGCGATGGGTGAGCTGGCGCGAAGGGTCGTCGCCAAGAACCTCCTCGCGGAGGAGCCTCCCGTCCCGCCGGAGCGGTACGAGATCCTCCGGGAGCTGGGCAGGGGGGGTGCGGGGGCCGTCTACCTCGCGACCGACCGGCAGCTGAACCGCCCCGTCGCGCTCAAGTTCCTGCAGCATGCGCGGCCCGCCGACATGGAGCGCTTCGTGCGCGAGGCGCGCTTCACCGCGCGGCTCAGCGACCCCGCCGTGGTCCAGGTGTACGAGGCCGGCGAGGCGGGGGGGATCCCCTTTATCGCGATGCAGTACGTGGACGGCGGGAACCTCGCGACCGCGGAGCTGGACGTACAGGGCGTCCTCGACATCGTGCGGCAGGTCGCGCTCGCGCTCGCCCACGCGCATCGCGAGGGCATCGTCCACAGGGACATCAAGCCCGAGAACATCCTCGTCGACAAGGGCCGCCGCGCCTACCTGACCGACTTCGGCATCGCGCGCGACCTCCGCGGCGAGCTCGGCGCGACGATCAGCTCCGAGGGGCAGATCATGGGCACGCCCGCCCTCATGCCGCCGGAGCAGGCGAAAGGCGCCGTGCACGAGGTGGACGCGAGGAGCGACGTCTACGCGCTCGGCGCGACGCTCTACCGGAAGCTCACCGGGCGCTGGCCCTTCGATGCGGGCAACGTCGTCGATCTCCTCCACGCCGTCATCCACGAGGAACCGCCGCTCCCGCGCTCGCTCAACCCGGCGATCCCGCGCGCGGTCGAGGACGTGATCGTCCGCTGCATGAGGAAGCGGCGCGCCGACCGCTACCCCGCCATGGCCGATGTCGCGAAGGCGATCGAGGACTGCCTGCGCGGCGAGGGCCCGGCCGCCTCCGCGTGGTTCGCGAGCTACGTGCGCCGCACGGTTCCCGACGCGCCGGCCGCCGCCCCCGGACCCCCCGAGGATCATGCCGAGTGGGAGGCGGCGCTGGCTGCCTCTCGCGAGATCGCCGCCTACGACGCGCACCTGTACCGCGTGCGCTCCAACCTGCCGCGCCACTTCCCGCCGCTCGACGCCGTGATCGCGCGGCTCGACGTGGTCCTCGCGGAGCAGCCGGCCGCAGGCTGGGCGCGCTTCTACCGCGGCCTCGCGCGGTTCCGGCGCGGCGACCTGCGCGGCGCCGTCGAGGACATGGAGCGCGCGGTCGACCGGGTGCGGGACCGCACGACCGCCTACTACGAGCTCGGCCGCGCGTACCTCGCGCTCTACCTCGCGGACCACAAGGCGGCGCACGCGCACATCTCCCGCGAGGGGACGGCGCACTCGCTCCGGTCGGCTCGCTCCCGCCTCGAGCAGGCGGCGCTGGCGTTCGCGGAGGCGACGGAGCTCCCGCGGCGGCAGCGCGCGTACGCCGAGGCCGTCCGGCGGCTCGCGGACGAGGACTTCGCCGGTTCCGTCGCGCGCTGCGACGCGATCCTCGCCGAGGAGCCGGACCTCGAGGATGTCTGGAAGCTCAAGGGCGACGCACTCCGGCTCTCGGGCGGCGACCCGCTGCCGGCGTACGCGCGCGCGCTCGAGGTGCGACGGAGCTTCTTCGAGGTGGAGCTCGCGCGGGGCGAGGTGCTGCTCGCGCGCGGCGACCGCGCGGGGGC
>JAKLKT010000176.1 GCA_023150495.1 Planctomycetota bacterium | reverse complement strand
GGGACGCTTGTACCAAGGATGTCGAAGGAAGGGGGCGCGGGGGAAGGGACGTCCCGTTTCGAGCCGGAGTCTCGCATCGGGAACGCGCGGCGCGAGATCCCTCAACCGCCCCCCGCGGGGGGCCCGATACGGGAAGCCGGCGGGTGAGGTAATGGCATGACGAGGGTGTTCGCACTGGGGCTCCTCTTCGCGCTCGCGTCCTGCGGCGGCGGAGGCGGCTCCTCACCGGCCGAAGTCTCGATCCGCACGACCGATCTCCCGCAGGGCAACGTCGGCTACTCCTACTTCGAGGCGCTCGACGCCCGCGGCGGATCGGGCCCCTACACGTGGCGGCTGTCGCCGACCGGCGACCCGCTGCCGTCCGGGCTCACGCTCACCTCGGCCGGGCAGATCACCGGGACGCCGCTCCAGCCCGCGACGAGGACCGTGCTCGTCACGGTCGAGGACGACGGCGGCATGACGGACGTCGCGAGCTTCTCGCTCGTCGTCCGCGACGTCCAGATCAGCGGCGCGCAGACGGGCGCGGTCACGCCCGGAACCGCGTTCGCGCTCACCGCGTCGGGCGGCTCGCCGAGCTACTCGTTCACGTTCCGCTCGAACCAGAGCGGCGCGTCGCTCTCGATGGCCGGCCTCTACACGGCCGGCCCGGACGCGGGCCTCGACATCGTCCGCGCGACGGACAGCGACGGCTTCTACGACGAGGTCGCGGTCTCCGTCGGCGACGACCCGTTCGTCGGGTTCTCCGCGCTTTGGGGGAGCACGGACGTCTGGTGGATCGACTGGGACGTCGTCTACGACCCCGCGCCCACCTACGCGGCCGACTTCGACGAGGTGCTCGTGTCGCTCGGCCTCCGCGCGAGCGGGAGCACGGGCGCGACGGGCACCGAGGCGGACCAGCTCGCGAAGCTCCTCGTCATCCGCCGCACGCTCGGCCACCTCTCGCGCTACTACGGCAACAACGACGACGGGAGCCCGGCGCCCGGCGGCCTCTCGATCTCGTTCGTCGGCCCCGCGGGGCCGGGGAGCGGGACGACGCCTTCGGTCGGCGGCGTGATCGGCGGCGGATCGAGCCGCTACAACACGATCTGCATCCGGTACGGCGACACGGGCGGCGTCATCGGCACCGCGTGGCTCGACGAGAACAACGACTCGATCGAGCACGACTGCGGCAACCCGAGCGGCACGCCGCTCGGCATCTTCGCGAACCGCGTCCTCGCGCCCTACCTGTCGGCCTACAACAACAGCATCGCGTCGAACCCCGTCGGCGCCGCCGACGTCGACGGGCTCCGGGCGATGCTCCTCGGCGCCGCGCCCTCGGGCACGCGCCAGCAGGCGATCTGGAACGTCTCGAACAGCTTCGGCCGCGTGCTCGCGGCGGTGCTCGCCCACGAGATCGGCCACAGCCTCGGGCTCAACCACTCGAGCCCGAGCGGCGGATCGGGCGACATCATGAACGCGAGCCTCTTCGTGAGCCAGAGCGTCACCTACGCGTTCAACTCGACCCACTGGGCGACGCTCATGGAGAACCTGCCCGGGCCCAACCGCTGACATTCACGCCGTCGGCTGCCGTCGACTCTCCTCGCGAACACACCTTCGTCTCAAGCGGCAGCCGGCGGCGATCTCGGCCGCGCCGGGGCCGTGACGCGCGCGGGCTACTTGCCCGGCGGTGCCGGCGGCTCGAGCTTCGCCGCGAGGTCGATCAGGTCCTTGTCCGCCTGCTTGTCGTAGAGGTACCAGACCTTCCCCACGCGGAAGAGCACGTAGGTCACCTCCGCCTTCTCGGTCTTTCCCGAGCTCGCCGCGGGCTGCACGGTATCGACGGCCTTCACGCGCGCCCAGAGGCCGTTGTCCTCGACGTCCTTGATCAGCACCGACGAGACGTACGGCGCGAACGCGTCCTTCTGCTCATCGGGCGCGAAGCTCCGGAGCAGGCGGTTCACGGCCTGCTCGTGGCGCGCCTGCGCCCGGTAGAGCGGGCTGTTGCGGAGCCAGCGCGCGGCGATCACCGCCTCGCGGTCGACGAGGCGGCCCCGCTTCCCGCACGCGTTGCAGGCCGACCTGTCGCCGAACGACGAGACGATCTCCTTCCGGCCCTGGCACTTCGTGCAGGTGCGGAGGAGGCTGTCCGCGCGCCGCTCGCGGCCCCACTTCATGATGAAGTCGCGGACCTCGCGGATCCGAGCGATCCTCTCCTTCTCGGCCAGCCGCTTCACGGCGGGGTCGTCAGGGGGCTCCGGGGGCAGCAGCGGCTGGAGCCAGTACCAGGCGCGGGCCGCGTCGGCGAGCGCCCGGTTCGTCTCGCCGTTCCACTCCTCGCGGATCGACCTCTCGAGAAGCTCCACCGCCTCCTCGACGACGGGGACCGTCGCGGCGGCCTCCTCGGGCGTGACCGGCTGCTTGTGCCGGACCTTGTCCCAGACCGGCTGGACGGAGCTCCAGAGGGCCTGCCCCTGCTCCCGGAGCTCGCGTGCCTTCCCGGAGACCGGCGGCTGCTCCAGGTCCTTCTCGTCCGCGTGCGCGAGCAGGGGGAAGAGCGCGAGGATGGCGAGGCGGCGCACGGCGCCCCGGATTCTACCGGCGCGGGCGATGGACATCGACGGCCCCCGGAGCCCCCTCATGTCGTTTTCCCGCGACGCATGAACACCGTATGCGGCAACCGCACGCACTGGCACGCCCTTCGCTAAAGACCCTGCAGAGCCTTCGAGGCGAAACCGAAAACAACCCTTCCCCTTCCCTTTGGCGGCCCCCGCACCAGCTCCAACCCCGCGGGGGCCGCACTCTTTTCATCTGGTACAACGGCGCGATGCGGGCTCTCGCGCTCGTCGCCCTCCTCGCCGCCGGCGCCGGCGCGGCGGAGACCCGCACCGTCCGTGACGCGGCCGGCCGGCTCGAGATCACCGTGCCCGTCTCCTGGGAGGACCAGGCCGTCGCGGAGGGGCAGCTCATCCACCTCTACGCGAGGCAGGGCGGGGGCCACGTGCTCACGGTCACGCGGGAGGCGGGGCAGGCCGAGGTGGACAAGCAGCGCGACCGCTACATGGCGCACGACGCCGCGAGCCACCCCGGCGCCGAGTTCCAGAAGATCGCCGACCCGTTCTTCGGCTACCGGATGAACGACCAGGCGAAGAACCGCGTCTACCTCAGGGCGTTCCTGCGCGACGGCGCGGACGGGCTCGTCGCGACGGTCTCCTCGCGGTTCCACGCGTACGACACGGCCTACGCCGCGCACACGATCGCCGCGCTCGGCACGTTCCGGCTCGTCGCCGCGGCGGGGCCCGCGGCCGCGCCGGAGGCGGCCCCCGTGCCCTCGCGGCGCATCTTCGACCGGAGCGGGCTCTTCTCGTTCGTGGCGCCTTCGGAGTGGAAGCCGATCACCGCCGAGGAGGGGGAGCGGCTCGCCCTCGGCCTCAAGGGCGCGAGCACGACCGCGTCGCTGCGCGTCGTCGAGGAGGGGGAGAACGACAACCCGACGCTCGTGCTCCTGACGATCCAGGGCCGGATCAAGAAGGACTACGCGGGCGCCGTCGCCGAACGCGCCGGCACGGACCCGCCCACGCTGCTCGTGAAGAACCGGAAGGAAGGCTGGGTGGACTACATGATCGCGTTCGCGGCGGGCGGTCGCGGCTACACGCTGCGCCTCGCGGCGCGCGAGGGCGCGTTCGAGGGCGTCCGGCCCGTCGCCGACGCGATGGCGAAGTCGCTCGTCCTCATGGGCAGCCCGTACCGGGAGCCCGCGGGGCTGCCGGGGGACGCTTTCGGCGACGCGAGGAAGGGCCTCGTCGTCCACGCGCCGGTCGGGGACGCCGCCGCGGCGGAGCGGATCGCGCGCGAGGCGGCGGCCTTCGAGAAGGACTGGGGGAAGATCGCGCCGGCGTTCCGGAAGGGCGTCGCGCTCCACGCCGTGCTCGCGAAGCCCGAGGCGTTCCCGGAGGCGTCGCACGGGTTCGGCGACGTGCCCGCGGCGTACGACCGCCTCGCCTGCGCGGTCGTCTCGGTCGCGCCTCCCGACGAGCGGGAGGCGCAGGACCGCTGGCGCGGGCGGCTCTTCGCGGCGCTCGCCGAGGCGGCGCTCCACAGGGACCTCGCGGTCGCGCCGCCGCCGTGGCTCCTCGCCGGGCTCACCGCGTGCATGGAGGCGGCCGGGCGGACCGGCGAGGGTCCCGCGGCGAAGCACTTCGCGCTGCTGACGCCGCTCGACGTCGAGAAGCCCGCGCCGCTTTCGGACGTCCTCGCCTACGCCTACTCCGACGTGGTCGCGGGCGAGACGCTCTCGCCGCTCGCGATGTCCTGGGGCTACACGCACCTGATGCTCTTCGGCAAGGGCCCGCTCCGGAGCGCCTACGCGAAGTGGGCGCGGGAGCTCGCGAAGGCGACCAAGGCGGCGCCGCCCTTCGATCCGGGCAAGCCGGACGCGCAGGCGGAGCTCAAGAGGCACGTCGAGCGCGAGCTCAGGAAATGAGCCTCTTGTCCTCGGCTCCCGGCCGCGTGAACCTCCTCGGCGAGCACGTGGACCACCAGGGGGGGGTCGTGCTGCCGGTGGCGATCCACCTGCGGACGACGGCAAGGTACGAGCCGGGCGAGGCGTGGGAGATCTCGTCGGACGGCCACGAGCCGGGCGGCGCATGGGAGCGCTACGTGCGCGCCGTGATCGACGAGATGGGGGAGGCCGCGGAACCCGGGCGGCTCGAGATCGCCTCGACGGTGCCCGAGGGCGCGGGACTCGCCTCGTCCGCGGCGCTCGAGGTCGCGGTGGCGGGCGCGCTGGCGCCGGAGCTGCCGTCGCTCGAGGTCGCGCTGCTCTGCCGCCGCGCGGAGAACGCGCGGGTCGGCGTCCCCTGCGGTCTCATGGACCAGGTGGCGTCCGCGTGCGCGATCGCGGGGCACGCGGTCGTGCTCGACTGCGCGAGCGAGACCTTCTTCCACCTGCCGCTGCCGGAGATGGAGATGCTCCTCTTCGACACGGGCGTGCGGCGGACGCTTCTCGGCTCGCCGTACGCGGAGCGCGCGCGGGAGGCGGCGACGCCGGGGACGGCGGCGGCGCGGCACGTGGCGGAGGAGCGCGCCCGCGTGGACCGGGCGATCGCGTGCCTCGACAAGGGCGACGCGCGGGGCCTCGGCGCCCTGATGCTCGAATGCCACGGGTCGCTCCGGGATCTCTACCGCTGCTCGTTCGCGGAGGCGGACGACCTCGTCGCGACGCTCGCCCGGACGCCGGGCGTTTTCGGCGCGCGGCTCACGGGCGCGGGATGGGGCGGCTCCGTGCTCGCGATCGTCGAGCGGGGCACCCGCCTCGAAGGCTCGACCCTCCTCCTCTCCGACGACGGGCTCGGTACCACGTACGCGGGTCCCGGGCCGTAACCGGCTGCGGCACAAGGACATGGGCGCGCGACGTGCGGACCCTACCGTCCGCACCTCCCGGCCGCCCCGGAGCAGCGAATCGCCGGCCCCGAGAGAGGTAGGGTAGGGAGCCTCATGGCCGGCCCCGACCTCCCTGACGTCCTCGCCTGGGAAGAAGGTCTGCCGCGGCCCCTGTGGGACCGGATCGCGGCCTCCGTCGGCTCGCGGCCGGCCCACGCGCAGCGCGACGCCTGGCTCGCGGCCGTGCGGCACTGGCTCGCCGCGCTCGGCGAGGCGCTCGGGGGCGGCTACGAGACCGCGGAGTCCCGCCGCTTCGTCGTCCTCGCTCCGCGGGCGGACGGCGACGGCCCGCGGCTGCTCCGGTGCGCGGAGAGCTGCCGCAAGACCATCGAGTCGCTCCTCGGCGACGTGGCGCGCTTCGACGGGGCGACGAAGGAGATCGTGATCGCGCTGCGCACGCCGGCGGAGTACTACCGCTACGTCTGCTGCTTCGACCCGGACGGCGAGTACGGCGGGTCCTCCGGCATGCACATCCGGGAGGGACACGCCCACGTCGCGCTCCGCGGACGCGGGATGCACGTGCTGGAGCGCACGCTCGCGCACGAGCTCACGCACGTGGCGCTCCGTCACCTGGACATGCCGCTGTGGCTCGAGGAGGGCATCGCGCAGATCGTCGCGCGCGCGGTGACCGGGGAGGACCCGCTGACGGCGGACGAGGAGCTGGCCCTTCGCCACAAGCGGCACTGGCGCGAGCACGGCCTCGGCGCGTTCTGGCGCGGGGAGGGTTTCTCCGCGCCGGGCGGGGTCCAGTCCCTCTGCTACGAGCTGGCCGAGATCCTCGTCCGCCTGCTCGTCGAGGACGCGACCTCGCGGTGGTCCGGACGGGCGAGGGAGCGGCGGCGACGGTTCCTCGCGTTCCTGCGCGCGGCGCGCGCCGGGGACCACGGGGAAGCGGCCGCCTCGAGGCACCTCGGGACCGGCCTCGGCGACCTCGCGGCGAGGTTCCTCGGCCCGCGCTCCTGAGCGGCGGCGCGAGGGCGCCGGGGCGGAGGCGTGGGGGGCCCGGGGGCACGTTTCGC
>JAKLKT010000175.1 GCA_023150495.1 Planctomycetota bacterium | reverse complement strand
GGCGCGCGAACGCCCGCGCCGCCGGAGGCACCGCCTGGCCGAGCGTCGGCAGCGCGTCGTCGACGAGCTTCCGCGCGCGCTCGAAGTCCCCCTCCCGCGCGAGGAGCCGCGCGAGGTTCACCTGCCCGTAGGCCACGCCGATCCGGTGGTCGATCTCCCGCGAGATCGCGATGTAGCGCTCGTAGTGCCGCTCGGCCTCCTCGAGGAGGCCCAGGAACTTCACGTCGTTCGCGAGCGCACCCAGCGCCCTCGCCTCGCCCCGCCGGTGCCCGGTCGCCCGCGCGAGGGCAAGCTGCTGTTCGTGGAGCCTCCGGGCCTCCTCGAAGTCGCCCTGGTCCTGCGCCCCGAGGCCGAGGTTGCCGAGCGCGATGGCCTCGGCGCTCCGGCTCTTCAGCTCGCGCGCGAGGGCCAGGTAGCGCTCATAGCCCTTCTGCGCCTCGTCGTACCGCCGCATCGCCCGGTCGATGTTCGCGATGTTGTTGATCGCGTCGGCCTCCACCACGCGGTCGCCCGCCTCCTGCGCGAGCGCGAGCTGGCGCTGGCCCCAGGGAAGCGCCTCCCCGTGGCGGCCCGTGTCGTAGAGGAGCACGCACATCCTGCCGCAGAGGCTCGCCTCGAGCCCCCGCTCGCCCGACCCGCGGACGAGGTCGAGCGCCTCCTCGAAGCAGGGGCGCGCCTCGTCGAAGCGCGCGGTCACGAGGTGGAGGCCGCCGATCCGGCTGATCGCGCGGGCGCCGAGCGTCCTGTCGCCGAGCTCCTTCGCGATCGCCAGGGCCTCGTCGAGGGCCGCGCGCTGCTCCTCGCGCCTTCCCGACAGGTCGAGGCAGTCCGCGAATCGCAGCAGGAGATCCGCGCGCTCGCGGCCCGCGTAGAGCCCCGGCGCGAGCAGCGCGAGCCGCGCCACGTTCGCCGGCGCGTCGGCGCCGTAGTCGCGCTGCAGCTGCGCGAGGGCCTTGTCGAGGTAGGGGCGCGCCCGTGCGGGGGCCGCGCTCTTGAGGAAGTGCTCGCAGAGGGCGACCGCCTCCGCCCCCCCCGCGCCCCCCCCGGTCCGCTTCTCGAGCGCGTCGCCGATCGCGAGATGGTACTGCTCGCGCAGCTGTGCGATCAGGCCGCCGTAGAGGGTCTCCTGCACCTGGTGGTGGTCGAACACGCAGCGGCGGCCGGCGGAACGGATGAGCCGGTGGCGGCGCTCGATCTGCCCGAACCGGCGCAGCGCGCCCAGGAGATCGACGCCGAGCGCCTCGGCGACGACCGTCGGATCGAACTCGAAGCCGCAGCAGGCCGCCGCCTCGAGGAGGTCGCGGTCCTCCTGCGCGAGATCCGCCATCCTCGCCTGGATCAGGTCGCGCACCGAGGAGGGGATCCGGATGCCCTCGATCACTCCCGTACGGACCCAGCTCCCGTCGCCCCTGCGCTCGATGAGCTTGCCCTCGCGCAGCCCGCGGATGATCTCGAAGACGAAGAAGGGGTTCCCGTCGGACTTCCGCGCGATGCGGAACCCGAGCTCCTCCGCCAGGTGCTCGGAGTGGAACGCCTCGACGAGGAGCCGCGCGAGGTGCTTCGGGCCGAGACGGGGAAGCTGGAGGCGGGCCGCGTGCGGCATGCGGTCGAACTCGGCAAGCCACGCGTCGGGGATGCCGGGCCGCGCGGTCACGAGAAGGAGGATGCGGTGGCCGGGCACCGCCATCGCGAGCGACGTGAGCAGCGCCCGCCCCTCGGCGGGCGCGAACTGGAGGTCGTCGATGAGGACGACGGTCGCGCGCTCGGCCGCGAGCGCCCTCGTCGCCTCGATGAAGACGGTCTGGAGCGACTCCTTCGTGAGCGACACGGCCCCGGCGGGCGCGGGCTCGCCGCGGAGGAGCGCGGCAAACGCGGGCGCGAGGAGCGGCACCTCCCGGAGGTAGTGCGCGACGGCGCTGTCGGTGCCGACCTGCTCCCGGTACGCCGTCGAGAAGGCCCCCGACGCTGTGGCCGCCTCGCCGGGGAGGTAGGAGCCGAAGAGGTAGTGGATCTCCTCCCCCTCGGCCGCGAGCCCCGCCACGAACTCGTCGCAGACGCGCGTCTTCCCGATCCCCGCCTCGCCCTCGACGAGCACGACCTGGCCGTCGCCCGTCCTCGCGCGCTCGTAGGCGGCGCGGAGGCGCGCGATCTCGTCCTCGCGGCCGATCAGCGCGGTCTCGCGCGGGATGCGCGGGCGGCGGAGCGGCCGGCGCGTGGCCTCGCGGATCGCCTTCGCCCGCTCCTTCCACCACGTCGAGGCCTCGCCCTCCTCGAGGAGCCTCGCGAGATCCTCCGCGGTCTGGATCCGCTTCGCGGGGTCCTTCGCGAGGAGCGTCCTCACGAGCTCCTCGTAGAAGGCCGAGAGCTGGGGATTGAGCTCGCCGGCGGCGCGCGGCTCCTCGTTCATGTGGCGGCCCATGATCCCAACCGGGTCGTCTCCGCCGAGCGGGTGGACGCCCGTCGCGAGCTCGTAGAGCACGAGGCCGAGCGCGTAGAGGTCCGCGCGCGCGTCGTACACGCCCTGGAACTGCTCGGGCGCCGCGTAGAGCACCGTGCCCGCGAAGACGCCGGGCTCCGTCGTCGCGAGCGACTCGTGGACGAGCCTCGCCACGCCGAGGTCGGACACCTTCACGACGTGGTCGGGGGTGATGAGGATGTTCTCGGGCTTCAGGTCGCGGTGGATCGCGCCCGCCTCGTGGATCGCCGCGAGCCCCTTGGCCGCCTCGCGGCCGATGTGCCGGCAGAGCTCTTCGGGGACCCTCTCCAGCTCGTCGAGGAGCCCCCGGAGCGTCTGCCCCTCCACGTACTCGAGCGCGAGGTAGAGCGCGGGCTTGCCCCCCTCCTCCGCGCGGCCGACGTCGAGCGTCGAGACGACGTTCCGGTGCCGGATCCGGCGGCCGAGCTCCCCCTCGCGGCGGAAGCGCCGGAAGAAGCCCTTGTCCTCGGCGAGGTGCGTGTGGACCACCTTCAGCGCGACGCGACTTCCCCGGGAGTCCTCCGCGAGGTGGACGCGCGCCATCCCCCCGGAACCGATCTCCCGGAGCAGGCGGTAGGGCCCGAGCTCCTTCATGGCCGCAGCGAAGGATACACGTACGCAGGAGCCTCGGCAGCGGCGCTACACTTCCGTCGTGGACTACGGGACGGCCGGCGGCGCCGCGGAGTACCGGGAGAAGCACCGGAGGTCGCTCCTCCGGCGCCTCGCGAGCCGCCGCGAGGTATCCCTCTTCCATCGCGCGCTCGGCCAGGCCGCCGCGTACGGGAGGATCCTCGACTGTCCCTGCGGGGCGGGCCGGCTCGGGCCGGTCCTCCTCCGCCGCGCCGTGCGCCTCGTGGCCGCGGATCTCTCGGGGGCGATGCTCCGGGAGGCGGGGATGGCGCTCGCTGCCCCGGCCCGGTCGGCCCGGGTCGCGTTCGTGCGCGCGGCCGGGGAGTCGCTGCCGTTCCCGGACGGCGCGTTCGACGCGGTCGTCTGCAGCCGGCTCCTCCACCACCTCGCCGAGCCGGAGCGGCGGGCCCGCCTGCTGCGCGAGCTCGCGAGGGTCTCCGGGCGGTGGGTGGTCCTCTCCTTCCACGACGCGACGGCCCTGAAGCGCCGCCTCCAGGGCAGGCGCCCGCGGAGCCGCGTCGCCCTCTCGCCCGCGGAGCTGTCCGCCCGGGCCGCGGAGGAGGGGCTCGTGCTCGTGCCGCCGGTCCGGCGGGTGAACGGCTGGTTCTCGCTCGTCGCGGTCGCGCTCTTCCGGGTGAAGCCGCGGTAGCGGCCCCCCCCCCGCCCCCCCCGTTCCCTGCGGGAGCCCACGACGGCACCCTTATCATTGTGCCGTGGTCGCCTCCGAAGCGGTCCCCGCGCCGCACGACGAGCCCGAGGGCGGCGGGGTCTCGCGCGCCGACATCCTCCGGATCGCGCTCGTCGGCGCTGCGGTCGCCGTCGCGTGGCTCGCCGCGCTCGGCACGTTCTGGAAGGGCGGCGTCGCGCTGCTCGCCACGCTCGCGGGAGGCTTCCCGATCTTCCGCGAGGCGTACGAGAACCTCCGCGCACGGCGCATGACGATGGAGCTCTCGATGACGATCGCGCTCGTCGCGGCGCTGTCGATCGGGGAGTTCCTCACGGCGGCCGTCATCGTCTTCTTCGTGCTCGTGGCCGAGGCGATCGAGGACCTGACCGTGGGCCGGGGACGCCGCGCGATCAAGGACCTGGTCGATCTCCTGCCGCGCACGGTCCGCGTGCGGCGCGCCGGCGAGGAGCGCGAGGTGGGCACCGCCGAGCTGCGCAGGGGCGACATCGTCCTCGTGCGCCCGGGCGAGCGGATCGCGGTCGACGGCGTCGTGGAGGGCGGGCACTCCTTCGCCGACCAGGCGGCGATCACCGGCGAGTCGCTTCCCGTCGAGAAGGTCCGCGGCGCCGCCGTCTACGCGGGCACGATCAACCAGTCGGGGGCGCTCGAGGTGCGCGCGGAGGGGATCGGCGGCGACACGGCGTTCGGCCGGATCGTCGAGGCCGTCGAGCGCGCGGAGCGCACCCGCGCGCCGATCCAGAAGACGGCCGACCGTCTCGCCGGCTACCTCGTCTACTTCGCGATCGGCTGCGCGGTCGTCACGTTCGCGTGGACGCGCGACCTCCGGTCGACGATCGCGGTCGTGATCGTCTGCGGCGCGTGCGGGGTCGCCGCGGGCACGCCGCTCGCGATCCTCGGCGCGATCGGCAGGTGCGCGAGGGGCGGTGCGATCGTGAAGGGCGGCCTCCATATCGAGGCGCTCTGGCGCGTGGACACCGTCGTGCTCGACAAGACGGGCACGCTCACGTACGGCGAGCCCGCGGTGACGGGCGTCCGCCCCTGCCCCGGCGCGACGGCGCAGGAGGTCGCCGCCGCCGCGGCCGCCGCGGAGGGGCCCTCGGAGCACCCGCTCGCGAAGGCCATCCTCGCCTACGCGCGCAGCCAGAAGCTCGCGGCGGAGCGGCCGGCGGAGTTCTCCTACACGCCCGGCAAGGGGATCGTCTGCCGCGTCGACGGGCACGAGATCGTCGTGGGCAGCAGGGCGCTGCTCGAGGAGCGCGGGATCGACCTCGCGGCGCTCCCCGAGGCGGCGCGGGGGGTCTCGACGGTCCTCGTCGCCCGGCAGGGGCGTCTCCTCGGCCTCCTCGAGATCGCGGACGTGCTCCGCCCGGAGGCCGCCCGCGCCGTCCAGGAGCTCCGCGCGATGCGGATCCGGACGATCCTCCTCACCGGCGACGCGAAGGACGTGGCGGAGGTCGTCGGAGGCCGCCTCGGCGTCGACGAGGTCGGCGCGGAAATGCTGCCGGAAGGCAAGCTCGCGCGGATCGACGCGCTGCTCGCGAAGGGCAGGGACGTCGCGATGGTGGGCGACGGCATCAACGACGCGCCGGCGCTCATGCGCGCGAGCGTCGGGATCGCGATGGGCTCCGGGACCGACGTCGCGCGAGAGACCGCGGGCGTGCTCCTGCTCGGGGACGATCTTCTGAAGCTCGTCCAGACGCTCCGGATCGCCCGGCGCGCGCGCCGGATCATCCGGTTCAACTTTCGGGGCACGATCGGGGTGGACACGGTGGGCGTCCTGCTTGCCGCGATGGGGCAGCTCGGGCCCCTGCCGGCGGCGCTCATCCACGTCGGCAGCGAGCTCGCCTTCATCTTCAATTCGGCGCGGCTGCTCCGGCGGTAGGGCCCCCCCGGCCCCCCCTTTTCGGCCTCGTAGAAGTTACGAGCTGCTACCTTGGCGTGCGTGCGCCTTGCCGCGCTTCTCCTCCTCCTCGCCGCGTGCGGGAGCAACGAGCCCGCGCCCGCGCCCGTCGACGCGGCGCCGTTCGGCGCGGCGTTCTCGGACGCGACGGGCGAGACCGGGATCACGTTCGTGCACGAGAGCGGCGCGTCGGAGAGGAAGTGGCTGCCCGAGACGATGGGCAGCGGCGTCCTCATGCTCGACCACGACGGCGACGGCGACACGGACCTCCTCTTCCCGTCGCGCGGCTCGACGCGGCTCTGGCGGAACGAGGGCGGCTGGCGGTTCACCGACGTGACCGCGGAGTCGGGGATCGACGCGAAGGGCTACGCGATGGGCGGCGCGGTCGCCGACTACGACGCGGACGGCGACCCGGACGTCTACCTCACCTGCCTCGACGGGAACCTGCTCTGCCGGAACGACGGGGGCCGCTTCGTGCGGGTCCCTGGAGCGCCATCGGGGGGGGCGTGGGGGGACCCGGAGGGCGAGTTCCCCTCGTGGTCCACCGCCGCCGCGTGGCTCGACGCCGACGGAGACGGCGACCTCGACCTCGTGGTCGTCAACTACGTCCGATGGGCGCCCCACCGCGACGTCCACGCGGAAGTCGTCGAGGGCGAGAAGGCGTACACGCGGCCGCAGCTGTACGAGGGGGACCGGGACGAGACGCCGGTCGCCGGGAAGTCGCTCGGCCTCTGCGTGGACGACTTCGACGGGGACGGCCGGACCGACCTCTTCGTCGCGAACGACACGGTCCAGAACTTCCTCTTCCTCGGCACGGGGCCGGCGCGGTGGAGGGAGGCCGCGCTCGAGCGCGGCGTCGCGTTCGACGATGCCGGCGCCGCGCGCGCCGCGATGGGCGTCGATTCGGCCGACTGGAGGAACGACGGGTCGCTCGCGATCGCCGTCGGGAACTTCTCCGACGAGCCGCTCTCGCTCTTCGCCGTCGAGGAGGGCCGGTTCCGCGACGAGGCGGCGGCCGCCGGGCTCCTCGAGCCGACGCGCATCCCGCTCACCTTCGGCGTCCTCTTCCGCGACCTCGACCTCGACGGCCGCGCGGACCTCGTCCTCGCGAACGGCCACATCGAGCCGTCGATCGGGAAGCTCCGGCGCGAGCTGCTCCACGCGCAGGTGCCGCAGATCTTCCGCAACCTCGGCGCCGGCCGGTTCCGCGAGGTTCCCGTGCCGCCGCGGCCCATCGTCGGGCGCGGGCTCGCCGCGGGCGACCTCGACGGCGACGGCGACCTCGACCTCGTCCTGACGTCGAACGGCGGGGCGCCGCTGCTGCTGCGGAACGACATCGGCAACGGCCACCGCGGCCTCCGGCTTAGGCTCCGGCAGCCCGGCTCGAGGAACCGCGACGCGATCGGCGCGACGGTCGTCGTGCGCGCGGGGGGACTCGCCCGGCGCGACGTCGTGCGGACCGGGAGCTCCTACCTGAGCGGCAGCGAGCCCGTGCTCACCTTCGGGCTCGGGTCGGCCGCCGGGGCCGAGGTCGGGATCGTGTGGCCCGACGGCATGCGGCAGGACCTGCGGCTCGCGGCGGGCCCGCAGGTCCAGGTGGTCGAGCGGCGATGAGGCGGCGCCGGTACCTCCTTCTCGGCGCCGTCGCGCTCCTCGCGCTCGTTGGCGTCGCGCTGTCCGCGCGGGCGCAGTTCCGCGCGCTCGCGCGGACGCGGGCGGAGGGGCTGCGCGACCAGCTCTCGGCGGAGATCGACGGCTGCGCGGAGCACGCGCGCTACCTCGCGCGGCGCGAGCCGGAGGCGATCCCCCCCTACCTCACGTACTTCCGCGGCCTCGCGCGGGTGCGCCTCTTCGACGCGGGGAAGAGGCCGACGCACCACTTCGAACGCCACCCCTACCAGCGCGAGGCGGACCTCGTGGCGGCGCTGCCGCCCGGGCTCCTCGCGGGCGGGCCCGCGCCGGCCCCGCG
>JAKLKT010000174.1 GCA_023150495.1 Planctomycetota bacterium | reverse complement strand
GCGGAACATCGGCAGGGGCGGCCCGCCGTCCGCTGCCGCCGCGGAGGCCGCGCTCGACGCCGCCCGCCGCGCCGCGGACCGGCGTGACTTCGCGCGGGTGCGCGAGAGCGCGAAGGAGGCCGCGGACCTCGCCGCGAAGGCGAACGCGCACGAGGTGGCCGTGACGGTCGCGTTCACCGAGGGCCTCGAAGCGAAGCGGGCGCTCGAGGCCTGGGTCGCGACCGGCGACGCCGAGACCGAGGCCTCGATCGCGGGCCGCACGAGGCTCCGCGAGGGCGAGAGCATGCTCCAGATCGACCCGCAGGGCGCCGGCGCCGCATTCCGGGCCGCCAAGGCCTCGTTCGAGCTCGCGGTCGCCGCCGCCAAGAAGGAGAAGGAGGCGCGGCTCGTCGAGCTGCGCGCGAAGCAGACTCCCGCCCCTCTGCCCCCGGACCCCCTCGACTCCAGGAAGGCGGCCGAGGGCGTCCGGCTCGCGCTGGACTGGTTCGCCCGCCACCAGGACGACGACGGCCGCTGGTCGTCGTCGGACTTCATCCGCCACGACCCTAAGGGGCCCGGCCGCGCCGACACCGGCGGGCCGCTCTTCGACGCGGGCACGACGGGGCTCGCGCTTCTCTGCTTCCTCGCGGCGGGGTACTCCGACCGCGGCGATGGCGACGCGGCGCACTACGCGATCAACGTGGAGCAGGGCCTCCGGTGGCTCCTCTCCGTGCAGGCGGACGACGGCGTCTTCGGCACGCGCGCCACGCGGTCGTTCATGTACTGCCACGCGATCGCGACGACCGCGATGGCCGAGGCGAGCCGGCGGACCGGCGACCTCGCGCTCCGGAAGTCCGCGGAGGCGGGCGTGCGCTACATCGAGCGCGCGCGGAACGCCGGCAGCGCCTGGCGTTACGACCCCGGCTCCGGCGAGAACGACACCTCCGTGACCGTCTGGTGCGTGGAGGCGCTCGCCGCCGCCGAGGCCGCGGGGATCGCCGTCGATCCCGCCGCGTACAAGGGCGCGCTCGCGTGGGTGGACTTCGTCACCGACGAGACGGGCCGGACCGGCTACGACACCCGCGGCAGCTCGCCGAGCCGCCTCGAGGGCCTCCTGAAGCGGTTCCCGCCCTCGCGGAGCGAGTCGATGACCGCGGCCGGGATCCTCGTCCGCGTGCTCGCGCGCGAGGCGCCGCGGAACGACAAGGCCATCGCGCTCGGCACGAAGCTGATCCTCGACCAGCCGCCGCTCTGGTCGCCCGACGCGGGCTCGATCGACATGTACTACTGGAGGGCCGCGACGCGCTCGCTCCGCCTCTCGGGCTCGAAGGCATGGGCGGACTGGAGCGGCCGCATGGAGACGACCTGCCTCCGCTGGCAGGTGCCCGCGACCGGCGCGCACAACGCGGGCTCGTGGGACCCGATCGACGCGTGGGGCGAGGAGGGCGGCCGCCTCTACGCGACCGCGATGATGACGCTCGCGCTGATCGAGACCGCGCGGGCGCAGCCGTAGCGCTACCGGTCCCCCGGAGCCCCCCCGGATCCGTCCGCCGGGACGAAGCGCACGTCGTAGTCGTGCAAGGGGTCCCACTCGTGCGCGAGGTCGAACTCGTGGATCGGATCCCACTCGTGGGCCATGTCGAACTCGTGGATCGGGTCGAACGGGTGCTCCGTGTCGAACTCGTGCGGGACGTCGAACTCGTGCTCGTAGTCGTGCTCGTGCTCGTAGTCCCATTCGTGTTCGTAGTCCCACTCGTGCTCGTAGTCGAAGTTGTGCAGGTAGTCGAAGTTGTGGATCGGGTTCCCCTCGTCGTCGAGGTGGCGGCACGGCACCGTGTGGACGCACGGCACCTTGTGCTCGCAGCGCACGCGGTGGACGCAGCGCGTCTTGTGGACGCAGGGGAGCGTGTGCACGCACGGGACCCGGTGCACGCACGGCGTCCGGTGCACGCAGGGCGACTCGTGCTTGCACGGCACCTTGTGCACGCACGGCTTCGGGTGCGTGCACGCGACCTGGTGGTTGCAGGGTCCCTTGTGGAGGCACTCGACCTTGATGCGGCCGAGAAGGCCTGCGGGCTTCTCGGCCCCGTCGGCGAGCCCCTCGTTCGGCGGCGGGAACAGCTCGATCGACTGCTTGTAGACCTTGTCGAGCGGCAGCTTCTGCTCGCGGAACATGTTGAATCCCTGCCGGATCGCCGCCACGCGCCGCGCCGGGTCGCCGTGGTCGAAGCGAGCGTTCAGGAAGTCGTCGCGCGCCTCGTAGAGCGAGGCGGCGAAGGCCTTGTCGAGGTCGGCGCCGCTTCCGAGAGTCGCGACGTTGCGCTTGCCGAGGAACCAGCCCGCGAGGAGGTCGGCATGCTTCTCGCGCGACCACTCGGGGAGCGGGCACTTGCGCTTCGCCTGGAGCACGTGCGCGTGCTGGTGCGCGAGGATCGCCGCGACGGTCGCGACGCGGTTCTCGCCCGCCCACGCCTCCTTCAGCCACGCCGCGCTGACGAAGACCTGCGCCTTGCCGTCCGCGCCGATCACCGTGAACGCCTTGCGCGCGGGCTCGCCCGCGAGCAGGAGGAGCTCCGGGTCGATGCCGAAGAGCCCCTTCAGGAACGTGGCCTCCGACACGATGCGCTTGTCGAGCTCGGCGAGCCCGGTGTCGGGCGCGGTCTTCACGTCCTTCGGCCGCGTGGCGAGGACGCACCGGCAGGTCGGTTCTTCCGCCGCGTAGGCCCAGGAAAGCAACAGAGCAAGGGCAGCCATCCCACGCATGGCAACCATGCTAGCAGGGAACGGAGGGGGAGGCCTTGGGGCATCCGATGCACCAAGGCCGGCAGGCGCGGGGGACTGTCAAAGCGGCAGGTCGACACTCCCGGCCGCGATCGCTGCCCACGGGAGCAGCTCGACCGAGGGGTCCGCCATCCGCCGCTCGCTGCCCATGGAAACGACGAACCCGCGCTTCGCCTTGAGGTCGGCCATGCACCGCTTGAGGCCGACGATGGAGCGAGGATCGACCGACGCGCCGAGCCTGATCTCGACGGGCACGATCCGGCGGCCGTGCACGAGCAGGAGGTCGACCTCCGCCCCCGCCTGCGTCCGCCAGTAATACGCCTCGGAGCGTACGGCGTGCTCCGCCGCCCACGCGATCAGCTCCTCGATCACCAGCCCCTCGAACGACGCCCCGCGGCGGGACCATGTGGGGAGCTTGCGCGGCTCACGCAGCCCGGCGAGGAAGTGGAGCAGCCCCTTGTCGCGGAGGTAGACCTCGGGGCTCTTCGTCAGCCGCTTCCGGATGTTCGCGTGGAGGGGCTACCGCAGGTCGAGCGTCCGCTCGATGTCGGTCGCGCCGTCGGCCTCGATCTCCTCGTTGAGCATCCGCCCGGAGCCCATCGCCATCGTGACGCCGCCCGTGACCCGGTAGCGGCCCGCCGCGAGGCCCGTCACGACGACCACACTCTCGCCGTTCGAGTTGACGCCGCGGTAGTACCGAGGCTCGTCCAGCCGGTTCGCCCAGACGTCGATCCGCGGCGCGGCGAACGGCTCCTTCACGAGCACCCGGATCCGGAGCGTGGAGCCCGGCTCCATCGGGAGGTCGCCCAGGTCCGCGTCCTCGTCGAGCTTCACGCCGCGCCGCACCACCGGCACCGACTCGGGCACGTCGATCCACAGCGTGTACGTCCCGGGCGGGAACCCGCCGCCCTTCCACTCGCGGTCCCCCGCCTGCGCGGTCACGGTGAACTCAGGGCGTCCGGCTGGCTCGTCCCGGAAGAGCCTCACCTCCGCGGGAGGCCTCTGCCACGTCGGGTACTTCTCGAACCGCTCCCTGTACTTCGCGAAGTACTGCGGGATCCGGAACCGGAGGCTCGGCCCCGGGACGAGCGCGAGGACGACGCCTTCGATGCCGCCGACGGTCTCGACGCTGCCGCGTTTCGGGTCCGGCGCGAGCCGCGCGTGCCGGACCCAGAGCCGCACCTTCCGGTCGCCAGGGATGTGGATGCGGAACGTCCCGTCCTTGCCCGGGCGGCGGGGCTGGCGCCACATCGGATTGAGCGTCTCCGGCTCGATGCCGTCGACCTCGAGGAGCAGGTCCGCCTCGTAGGGCGGGACGCCCTCCGGCACCTCGACGCGGCCGGCGATCGCCGCGATCCTCGTGTAGTCGAGGACGAGCTCCGGCCCGCCGTCCGCGGCGAGCGTCACTGGCCCGAAGACGACGCTATCCCCGCGCATCCGGTACGTGCCCGGCTCGAGGCCCGTGAATGTCCAGCCGTCGTCCGCGGGTTTGCGCGGCATCCTCGGGAACATGTTCTTCCCGTCCCGGAGCTGCCAGCCCTCGGTCTCCTGCTTCTCGAGGATCACGTCGAACCGGTCGGGCGGCTTGCCGATCTCGCGCACGCGCAGCTCGCCGCCCCGCCGCAGCGCGAACGTGTGGCGGATCGGCTTGTCGCCCTCGGGCACGTCGATCGAGGCCGTCTCCGTGAGGTAGCCGGGCGCGCTGCACCGCGCGGGGACCTTGGGCGTGCCCGCGCGCACGGCGACGAGACCCGTCACGAGCCCCTGCTCCTCGTCGTACGTGACCTCCTCCATCGCGCTGCCGATCCCGACCTGCCGCCCCTCGGGGAGCACCGGCTTCCCGTCCGCGAGCACGGAGATCTCGAACCGCCGGCGGCCCATGAGAGTGTGCTCGATCCGGAGGTCGCCCTTGCGGAGATCGACGGTCCCGATCTGTTCCTTCCGGTCGTACTCCGACTCGCCGATCACGTAGATCTCCGCGAGCTGGCCGTCGAGCATGTCGAGCTTCGCCACGCCCTCGCCGTCCGTCGTGGCCTGCCCCATCGGGTTGTTGCCCTGGTTGAAGACGCCCACGGTGATGCCTGGCGCCGGCGTCCCGTCGGCCCGCCGGACGACGACGGTGATGCTGCACGCCCGCATGAACTTCGTCGGCGTCCCCTCGTCCGTGTCCGTCCCGCAGAAGAGCCGCGCGACGGTGCCCTCGGGGCCGATCGCGTCCCCGATCGCGGCCATGGGCGGCCACCCCTCGGTCATGAGCCGGCCGCCGCGCATCACGCCCTGCGCGGGCGGCGTCACGACCGTGCCCGGCTGCCCGCGCAGGGGGATCACGGCCCCGTCCGGCGGCGGCGGGATGTCGCCCGGCTCGATCAGCCAGGAGATCGCGCGCGGCGGGTCGATCTCGAGGAGCATCTCGTCCACGTCCGCGGGCACCGGGTGGCGCTTGCGCGCAGACGGGCCGCGCTCCTCGCTCTGCGGCGCCTCCCCGGGCCCCACCACCTCGAGCATCAGCTTGTCCGCGCGATTGAGCCCGCGGAGGATGGCCGTGCCCATGGCGTCCGTGAACGCCTCGGGCGTCCCGTACGCCTGCCAGCTCTCGAAGAGCCGGAGCCGCGCGCCCTCGATCCACTTCCCGTCGGCCTTGCTCCGCACGAGCACCTTGAGCTGCCGCTCCGGCGCGAGCGGCACACGCACCTCGCGCGTGTTCCCGTCCACCTCGAACGCGAGCTTCGTCCTCCCGAAACCGGGGACGTGCGTGACGAGCTCGTGCTTGCCGTGCGCGAGCCTCGTGCGGACCTCGCCGTTCTCGGCGTGCAGGAGGGGAAGGGGCACGGGGAAGGGGTGTCCGCCCGCGTCCCGGAGGATCGACAGCTGGAGCGTCGCGTCGGCGCGCGGCACAGTGACGATGAGGACGCCCGCGGCGGGGCCGAGCGCGATGTCCCACACCTTGCTCTCTTCCCTCGCGGGGTCGATCCAGCCGACCGCGTACCCGACGCGGTCGTCGGGCGCCTCCGCGACGATCCTCGCCTCGCAGGCCTTGGCCGGCACGGGCGCGATCCCGATCCGGTACTCGCCCTTCGCGTTCGTGGCCCCCGAAGCCCCCCCGGATTCCCACGTGGCTCGGATGCGCACGTCGCCGAGGGGCGCCTCGCCCGTGACCTTGCCCGAGAGACGCACCCGTGACGGCCGTTCCGCCTCCGGCACCGGCTCGGGCCCGGGACCGAGGACGGACGGCGCCTCGTCGTTGCGCGGGCGCGAGGCGGCGCGCGTGGACTCCGACGGCTTCAACGCGAGCCACGCGCCGGCCGCGGCCAACGCAATCGCGCCGGCGACAAGCAACATGCTTCGCATCGACCCCTCCGCGATGCGATTCTAGCCCGGGGCGCCGCGGGCGGCCTGCCGGCCTGTCCACGAGGACCGAGAGCGGCGGGCAGGACGGACCGCCCCGGAACCGCGACCCGGGCTAGGATTGCGGGTCGTGAGCGAACTGCTCGGTGCGCTGGTCCTGCTGTTCGGCGGCGTCGGGATCGGATTCGCGCTCGCGAAGTGGAGGCACCGCGCCGCGCTCGGATTCGCTCTTCTCGTGCTTGCCGGGGTCGGCGGCGTGTTGCTCCTCCTCGTCCCGAGGAGCCAGGAGCGGACGATCTGCCGGATGCTCGAGGGCATCTGGAGCAAGGACGCGCACCCGTAC
>JAKLKT010000173.1 GCA_023150495.1 Planctomycetota bacterium | reverse complement strand
GGCCCCCGCCGAAGGTCGTGCCCTGGTCGCCGGTCCTGACCGTCTGGGCGACCGATCCCTGCGCGAGGACGACGCCCGTCGGGAATCCCGCGGCGATGCCCTTCGCGGTCGTGATCATGTGCGGCTCCATGTCCCAGAGCCCGCCCGCGAACCAGTGGCCGGTCCGCGCGGGCGCGGTCTGGACCTCGTCGAAGACGAGCATCGCGCCCACCTCGTCGCAGCGGCGGCGCAGCGCGTGCGCGAACTGCCGCGTCAGGCTCCGGACGCCGCCCATCGACTGGATCGGCTCGACGATCACCGCGGCCACGGTCGCGTCGATCGCGGAGAGGTCGCTCGCGTTGATCTCGAGGAAGCGATACAGGTCCTCGGGGAAGAGCGTCGCCTGCTCGCGGTACTCCGGGAGCCCGCTCGCGGCGAGCGCGCCGAGCGTGCGGCCGTGGAAGCCGCCGCGGAAGGCGACGACCTTCGAGCGGCCGGTCGCCTTGCGCGCGATCTTCAGCGCGGTCTCGTTCGCCTCGGTGCCGCTGTTGCAGAAGAAGGCCTTCGCGTCCGGCCAGGGCGCGAGGCGGCAGAGCCGCTCCGCCGCGCGGGCGCGCGAGGGGAGGTGGACGATGTTGCTGTAGAAGAGGAGGTCCCTCGCCTGCATGGCGACCGCGTCGGCGACGCGGGCCGGCGAGTGGCCGAGGATCGCGACCGCGTGGCCCCCGTAGAGGTCGAGGTAGCGCGCCCCGTCCATGTCGTGGACCCAGCTGCCCTCGGCCCGCACGGGGACGAGGTCGATGCGCGCGTACGACGGGATCTCGTAGCGCTCGCCCATGGCGACGATCTCGAGGCGCCTCACGGTTCCCCCCGCCCCTCCGGAATCACGGGTTCGCGCCGGGCGCGAGGAGCCCGGTGGTCTCGTCGAGCCCGAAGAGGATGTTCATGTTCTGGATCGCCTGGCTCGCCATCCCCTTGCCGAGGTTGTCGATCGCGGTGATCACGACGACGCGCCGGCCGCGCTGATGGACGCTCAGGTCGCAGAAGTTCGTGCGGGCGACGTGGCGGAGCGCGGGCGTGTCGCGGCGCAGGCGCACGAACGGCTCGGGCCCGTAGCGGCGCGCGTAGAGCTCCGCCGCGTCGACGTCCGCCGGGAGCCGCGCGTGGGCGACCGTGAAGATGCCGCGCGAGAAGGGCCCGCTCTGGGGCACCATCGCGAGGTCGAACTCGAGCGCGCCCATCCCGGCGAGGCCCGAGCGGGAGAGCTCCTGCACGATCTCCGGCTGGTGCTGGTGCGAGAGGACCTTGTAGACGCGCATGTCCTGCGCGCGCTCGGGGTGGTGCGTGCCGGCCTTCGGCTCGGCTCCGGAGCCGCTCGAGCCCGTCGTCTGGGCGAGCGTCACGTCGCCGTCGAGCAGCCCGTGCTCCGCCAGCGGCGCGAGCGCGAGGATCGCCCCGGTCGCGAAGCAGCCCGGGTTCGCGACGAAGGACGTCTGCCGGATCGCGGCGCGGTTCGTCTCCGGCAGGCCGTAGGCGAAGTCCCTCGAGACGTCGGGGAAGCGGTGCTCCGCGCCGTAGACCGAGTAGAAGAGGTCCTTGTCCTTCAGCCGGTGGTCGCCGGAGAGGTCGACGACGTCCATCTCCGGGTAGCGCTCGTGGATCGTCGCGAAGAGCTGCTGCGAGACGCCGTGCGGCGTCGCGAGGAAGGCGGCCGCGCACCCCTCGGGGAGCGGCGCCTCGGGCCGGGTGAAGCGGAGATCCGGGAAGAACCCCTCGAGCTGCGGGAGGACCTCCTCGACCCCCTTCCCCTCGTAGCGCTGGCTCGTCACGGCGACCGGCCGGAAGTGGGGGTGGCCGGGCAGCAGGCGGAGCAGCTCCTGCCCGCCGTAGCCGGCGGCCCCGAAGATCGCGACGTCGATCGTCTTCGTCATACCGCGAAGGTCTTCGCCTCGACGAGGTCGGCGAGCTTCTCGCCCATCGTCCGCGCGTTGGCGGCGGGGATCTTCAGCTCGTCCTCCACGTAGCGGACGCCCACCTCGTTGTCGGTGGCCGGCCCCGCCATCACGCCGATCCTGAGCCCGATCTCGTTCTCGAGCAGGCGCTGCGCGCCCCAGGCGGCCACGAGGTCGTTCGCGGTGACGACCGTGCAGCGGGTGGCCGCTCGGATCTCGCTGTCCTCGATCAGCGAGCGGACGCCGTAGTGGCCGATGACGCCGTCGCCCGCCTCGGCGACGACCACGTCCACCTCGCGCTTCGCGAGCGCGTTCAGGATCCCCTTCGCCACCGCGGGGAGGTCGGGCACGTCCGACGTCGTCGGCAGGCCGCAGTCGAGGAACGAGAGCCCCTCGACCGCGCCGTGGTCGACCATGTTGAGCGTGTCCTTGAGGCAGGCGACGCCGGTGAGCTTCGCCGCGCCGACGCGGTAGCCGCGCTGGGTCAGGTGGAAGATGATCTCGACCGCCGCGCGCGTCTTCCCGCTGTTCATGCAGGTGCCCGCGACGAGGATCAGCGGCTCCTTCAGCTCGAGGCGGTCCGCCGTCGGCAGCGCGTTGTCCCGGATGTTCAGGGGCCTGCCGTCGCGCACCGCCATCCCGAGGACCTCGACGAGGAGGGGGTGGCCGACCTCGCTCGTGCCGGACGTGCACTCGCCGAGCACGCCGCCGAGGTTCAGGACGTGGATCCTGTCGCCGGCCGAGAGCTTCTCGGGAACCCGGCCCACGAAGCCGCGCAGCGCCGCGCGGGCGCCGAGCGCGCCGGCGATCACGTCGCCCTTCGAGATGTGGGCCTGCCGCCCGCTCGTCAGCTCGAGGACGTCGTAGACGCGCTTCTCCTCGAGGGCGCGGACGACGAGAACCGTGCCCATGCGCGGCTCGATCATGCGGGAGATCTCGACCTCCTGCGCGAGCCCGAGGCGGTACGTCACCGAAGCGATCTTGTGGCACTGGACCTTCAACGCGATTCCTCCGAGAGCCGCGCGGCGATTCCGTAGATCCTCGCGAACCCCTCCGCGTCGCGGCCGTCCCAGAGCGAGGAGCCCTCGCCGTAGCGGGCGCCCTTCGCCGTGAGCGCGTGGGGCGAGCGCACGCCGAGCACGTCGCACCCCATGCGCCGAAGCCGGACGCGCGCCTCGCCGGTGACGCGCTCCTGCGAGGAGTCGAGCAGCCGCTCGAGGTCCCGGCAGACGGGGTCCAGGTAGAGTCCCTCGTGGAGCAGGTCGCCGTAGAGCGCGCCGGCGCGGTCCTTCACGTCGCGCTGGCGCTTCGTGAGGACGAGCTTCTCGAGCTCCCGGTGCGCCGCGATGAGGACCGTGGCGGCCGCCGCCACGAAGCCGATCCTGCCTTTGATGCCGAGGATCGTGTCGCCGAGGTGGACGCCGCGGCCGATGCCGAGGGGCTTTCCCAGCGCGTCGATCCGCGCGATCAGGTCGAGGGGGTCCGAGGGGGAGCCGTCGATCGAGCTCGGGAGCCCGCGTTCGAACCCGATCGTGACCTCGCGCTCCGGGGCATCCGGCTCGATCCGCGAGCCCGCCTCCTCGTACGCCTCCTCGGGGATCGTCGCCCACGGGTCGTGGGTGTCCCCGCCGCCGACGGTCGTGCCGACGAGGCCCGCGTTGATCGAGTAGCGCGTGGTCTTCGCGGGGACGGGGACCCCCTTCGCCTCGAGGACCTTCGCGGCCTCCTCGCGCGCGACGCCCTTCGCGCGGATGGGCGCGAGGAGGAGGAGGTCCGGCGCGAGCGCCCGGAGGGCGACGTCGAAGCGGATCTGGTCGTTCCCGGCGCCCGTGCTGCCGTGGGCGACCGCCGCCGCCCCCTCGGCCCGGGCGACCTTCAGGAGGTGCTCCGCCTGGACGTGGCGCTCCGCCCCGACCGCGACCGGGTAGACGCCGCCCCGGAGCACGTTGCCCCGGAGGATATACGAGAAGAACCGGTCGAACACCTCCCGGCGGGCGTCGACGGCGACGTGGCGCCGGGCGCCGACGGCACGGGCGCGCTGGGCGATGGCCGAGAGCTGGGCCGGCGTGAATCCGCCGGTATCGACGGTCACGGTGACGACGTCATAGCCCTCGCGGATGAGCGCGAGCACCGCGAAGGACGTGTCGAGCCCTCCCGAGAAGGCGAGAGCCGCGACGGGCATAGGGGTCTCCCTCCATGGGGAAACGGCAAAAGCTAGCACGGCTGCGCGGAAGCGCCAATAGCTCGTCGCCGCGGCTGCCGATACTCTTCGGCAGGCGTGATCGAAGCGGAGGGCCTCACCAAGATCTTTTTCGACCCGAAGCGGGGCGGGGAGTTCCGCGCCGTCGAGCAGGTCTCCTTTACCTGCCGGCCCGGCCGGATATTCGGGCTCCTCGGTCCCAACGGCGCCGGGAAGACGACGACCCTCAGGATCCTCGCGACGAGTCTCGTCCCGACGGCGGGGCGCGCCGCGATCGACGGGATCGACGTGGTGAAGGACCCGGCGAAGGCGCGCGCGCGCCTCGGGTTCTGCACCGGCGCGACGGGCATCTACGAGCGCCTCACGCCGCGGGAGATGATCCGCTACTTCGGGCGGCTCTACGGGGGCCCCGAGGACGCGGTCGAGCGGCGCGCGGAGGAGCTGCTCGACCTCTTCGCGCTGCGTCCCTACGCCGACACGTCCTGCGGCCGGCTGTCGGCGGGCAACCGGCAGAAGGTGTCGCTCGCGCGCACGATCGTCCACGACCCGCCCGTGCTCGTCTTCGACGAGCCGACGACGAGCCTCGACATCCTCGTCGCGCGCACGGTGACGGAGTTCGTGGCGGACTGCCGCACGCGGGGCCGGACCGTGATCCTCTCGACGCACATCATGTCCGAGGTGGAGAAGCTGTGCGACGACGTGGCGATCCTCCACCGGGGCCGGATCCTCCTGCAGGGCCCGGTCAACGAGGTGAAGGAGCGCGCGGGCGTCTCCTCGATCGAGGACCTGTTCTTCTCGCTCGTGAGGGAGGCATGAGAGGGCCGGCGCTCCGCCTCATCGCGTCGAAGGAGATCCTCGACACGCTGCGGGACCGCCGCACGCTCTTCGTGTCGCTGATCCTCCCGCTGCTGCTCTACCCTGCGCTGCTCCTCGGGCTCACGCAGATCATCGGGACCACGCAGCGGAACCTCGTGCTCGAGCACCAGCGGATCGTGCTGGTCGGCGACGCGCCCGAGGCGGTGGTCAACCACCTGCGCGCGGAGAAGCTCGACCCGGTGGGGGCGGACAAGGAGGAGAAGGGGCTCTCTGCGCGGCTCCTCGACGAGCTCGCGGAGATGGAGGAGGGGGAGGCTCCGGAGGGGGGAGGGCGAGGCTGCGGGAGCTCCTGACCGGGAGGAAGCTCGCGGGCGCGCTCGTCCTCCGGGAGGGGTTCTCGGGGCTCCTCCGGCAGGACAAGCGGGCGAGGGCGGTCTTGCTCTTCGACCCCACCGACGACGCGAGCAAGGTGGCGCGCAACAAGGTGGCCGAGGCGCTGCGCAAGTTCGAGATCCTCTGCCGCGACGACCTCCTCCGCCGCTTCCCGGAGCAGGAGGAGCGCCTCCGGTTCGCCGAGGCGCCGGTCGCGCGGGCGGAGATCGAGATCGCGTCGAGCGCGCAGAAGGGCGCCCACTCTTTCGCGCCGCTCCTCGGCATGCTGATCGTGATCATGGCGCTGACCGGCGCCTTCTACCCGGCCGTGGACCTCGCGGCGGGCGAGAAGGAGCGGGGCACGCTCGAGACGCTCCTCGTGGCGCCCGTGACGAGGACCGAGATCGTGCTCGGGAAGTTCGCGGCGGTCTGGGTGATCGCGGTCGTGACGGCGCTCCTGAACCTCGCGGTGATGGGTCTCACGTTCTCGAAGGTCGCCGGGATGATCGGAGGCGGGAAGATCGCCTTCTCGCTGTCGTTCGGGGCGGCCGCGACCGTGTGCGCGATCCTCGTGCCCACGGCCGCTCTCTTCAGCGCGGTCGCGCTCGCCCTGTCGTCCTTCGCCACGTCCTACAAGGAGGGGCAGCACTACATGTCGCCGCTCTTCCTCGTCGCGACCCCGCTCGCGATGGTGGGGCTCCTGCCGAACGTCGAGATCGGCTACACGCTGGCGGCCGTCCCGGTGGCGAACGTCGTGCTCCTCGTGAAGGCGATGCTGCTCGGGACGGAGGCGGCGGGGCCGGCGTTCCTGGCGTTCGGCGCGATGGCCGTCTACGCGGCGCTCGCGCTCGGGTTCGCGGTCGCGGTGTTCCGCCGCGAGGCCGTCCTCTTCCGGACCGGCGCGGGGCGGGGCTTCGACCCGGCGTCGTGGCTCGCCGCGCAGCTGGGACTTCCCCGCGCGGGACAGGGGTTCCTGCTCTTCTTCGCCTCGATCGCGGTGATGTTCTTCCTCTCGTCGCGCGTCGAGACGACGGGGCAGGCGATCGGGGCGTTCCTCAACCCGCAGTTCCTCGCCGTGCTCCTGCCGACGTTCGACTTCGCGCGCGCGCTGCGCCTCGACTTCCGCGCGACGTTCGCGCTCCGCGCGCCGCGGTGGGGATC